>NZ_PNDT01000061.1:0-40096 GCF_005886375.1 Pseudoalteromonas sp. S1727 | reverse complement strand
ATAAACTTAAATACTTAACCATTCTAGCGGGCTAAATAAAGCGCTAACTGCTTTATAAATTTTTCATGCAGAACAACTACATGTCAAAATTTCTGCCTTGTTATCACTGTATTTACCTGTCGCTATAAATGGTCAGTAACTTAACACGATTGGTATTAATATTTTTAAATTAAATACAAAATTAAGTATTTGAGCGCTATTGTAAATAACTAACACGGCTGGAGTTTTCTAGCCCACAGCCGTGAAGCTTATGTTAAGCTGCTGTTTTTGCTTTCGCCGTTGCGGCAGTTGTTAGCTTATCGATCGAGGCGATATCTGCGGAGTTAATTACTTTTTGAGTTTCTGACCAATGCAGTAACTCAATTCGGCCATTTTCTTGCTCAACTAACGCAGTGCAATTTTCTATCCAATCACCATCATTACAATAAACAATGCCATCAACAACTTTTAATTGTGGATGGTGGATATGGCCGCAGATTATCCCATCAACACCTTGTTTTTTGGCTTCATGGATTGCGGCATTTTCAAATGCTTCTATGGCTTCTCGGGCTTTGTGAACACGCGCTTTGATCCATGATGCAAGTGACCAATAGTTACCACCATATAAACGGCGTATGCGGTTAGTCCAACGATTTAAAAATAACAACAAGTCATAGCCCGCATCACCTGCAATACTAATTAACTTGTTATACCGCGTGGCGGAATCAAAATCATCACCATGAACGAGTAGAAAGCGTTTATTGGCTTTGGTGGTGTGGATAAATTGCTGATGAACTTCAATACCAAATAAGCTGTTATTGACGTATTGCCTAAATGTTTCATCATGATTGCCGGGAATATAAATTACGCGCGTTCCTTGCTCGGCCATAGCTTGAATGCAGGCTAATACTTGATAGTGACTGGGGTGCCAAAAGAAGTTTCGCTTCATTGACCACAAATCAACAATATCGCCCACTAAATAGAGGGTTTCACATTCAATACTATTTAAAAAATCGAGCAGGTAATCAGCTCTACAATCTTTATAGCCTAAATGTACATCGGAGATCCAAACGGCGGGATAGTGCTTTTTATCGCTTTTTTCGGTATCGTTCATAGGTATTTACTCACGGTGTAATAACAACAAAGTTAAGCAACTTAAATGACGTTTATACGACTGTTTGACTAAACATCTATGACAATGAATAAATGGACTAGACAATGACCATGATAAAAAATATCGGCTTAACATTATTGGCAGCTACAACAGGACTTGGTTGTCAGCTTGTTACCCCCGTTAAATTACAAGTGAATGGTTTAGAGTTTGAAAATGTCGGCACATCAGCGATGACAAATGTGCAACTGAAAGTTGGCCCAGCAGGTAACCAGGTTTCATGTAGCCTCATTGAGCCACAAAATAGTTGCGGTACTGGTTTTCCGTCAAAATGGTACAGTGGTGAGGATTTAACCGTTAATTGGCAGCAAGACGGGCGAAATTATACTCAGCAGCTAGTGTTAGAGTATGCGCAATTTGATGATAGTACCAAACACTACCGTGTGATTGTAAAACTTAGTAGCGTAGGAAAGATAAACGCTGAAATTTTACCGTTTACTCTATAAGGCTCTTGGTATTGAGTGTTATAAAATAAAAAACCGCATTTAAGCGGTCTTTTATTAAGCTATTGCTGTCATTATTAAGCGTTGATAGCCGCTTTTATAGCTGCAACTGCTGTATCGATATCAATCATTAGCTTTTCACCGGTACGACGGTTTTTAAGCTCAACTTTGTTTTCGTCAAGGTTGCGCTCGCCAATCACTAAGGTAAATGGCACACCAAGTAGTTCCATGTCGTTAAACATAACACCAGGGCGCTCTTTACGGTCGTCAAATAACACGTCTAAACCTGCACCTTTCAAACCATCATAAAGGTTGTTTGCGATATCAGGAATACGATGCGATTTATGCATATTCATAGGCACAATAGCAATATCGAATGGTGCGATTGGTTGTGGCCAAATAATCCCGTATTGATCATTATTTTGCTCAATAGCAGCGGCTACAATGCGTGATACACCAATACCATAACAACCCATGGTCATAATTTGGTTTTTGCCTGATTCACTCAACACACCGGCTTTCATCGCTTCTGAGTACTTAGTACCGAGTTGGAATATATGGCCCACTTCAATACCACGTTTAATTTGTAAGTGACCTTGGCCACATGGGCTAGGATCACCTTCAACAATGTTACGTAAATCGGCAACTTCATAGCCTGTGACGTCGCGATCCCAGTTAATGCCGCTGTAGTGTTCGTTATCTTTGTTTGCGCCTGCTACAAAGTCGGCCATCACGTTAGCCGTTCTATCAACAATAATTGGCATAGTTAAACCAACAGGACCTAATGAACCAGGTTTTGCACCAATAGCGGCAACGATGTCTGCTTCGCTGGCCATTTCAAGTGGTGAGTCAACTAATGGGTGTTTCTCAGCTTTTAACTCGTTGAGTTCGTGATCGCCGCGTATAATTAATGCTACTAAGCCACGCTGACCGTTTTCGTCTGGCGTGCCGTAAACAATCAGGGTTTTTACGCCGCGATGAGGTTTTACACCATAATGCTTTTTAAGCTCTTCGATGGTTTTAGCGTCAGGCGTTGGGAATGCTTTTAATTCTTTTGTTGCAGCAGGGCGCTCTTCGCTAGGCGCTAATGCTTCAGCTTTTTCAATATTGGCTGCGTAATCGCTACCATCGCTAAAGGCAATGGCATCTTCACCTGATTCGGCTAGAACATGGAACTCATGCGATACGCTACCACCAATTGAACCTGTATCAGCTATAACTGGGCGGTAATCCAAGTTTAAACGCTCAAAAATATTGCAGTATGCTTTATGCATTGCTTGATAGGTAGCGTCTAAACATTCATCAGTCAGGTGGAATGAGTAGGCATCTTTCATAGTAAATTCGCGGGCACGCATTACACCAAAACGAGGGCGGCGTTCATCGCGTACTTTAGTTTGTACTTGGTATAATGTCAGTGGTAGCTGTTTATAAGAGCTGACCTCTTTACGCACAAAGTCGGTGATCACTTCTTCATGGGTTGGACCAAGTGCAAATTCGCGATTGTGACGATCGGTAAAGCGCATTAATTCAGGACCAAATTGCTCCCAACGACCTGATTCTTCCCATAAGTCAGCTGGTTGAATGACAGGCATCAGCATTTCAATTGCACCTGTTTTATCCATTTCTTCGCGAACGATGTTTTCTACTTTTCGTAACACGCGTAAACCAGAGGGCAACCAAGTATAAAGACCTGACGCTACACGACGGATCATACCCGCTCGTAGCATTAATTGATGTGAAACGATTTCAGCATCAGACGGTGTTTCTTTCAGTGTTGCGAGTATATATTGACTGGTACGCATGGTTATTTCCGATAGTTATAAAGTTATTATTTCAATAAGCGCTAAGTTTAGCAGCGGTTGCTTTTACACTAAAGCGCTAAGTGTATTTTTCTAGTTTTTTTCTATACTGCTGACGTAGTTATGGCTGTCATTTACCTGCCAACGAATATTAAAATCATACAATGTCATGCCATAACTTTGTTCGCCATCATACTGCTTTTTGTAAGCTGGGCGCGGATCTTGTTTTAATACATTACTGATAAAGTCTTGCAGCTCGGGATAGCTGTGCTGTTTTGCAATAAAATCCAAGCTTGCTTGGCTAAATTCAACGGTCATATCGGTTTCTGGGCGAGTATCGGCAAAACCTGCTGTAGCTTCAATCATCGCATCTGAATATGGCAAGTAAGGTTTAATGTCTAAAATTGGTGTGCCGTCGAGTAAATCTATGCCAGCCAATAATAAACTTAACTGACCATTTTTATATTCAATGCCCTCTAGTTTGACAGCACTCATACCGATTGCATTTGGTCTAAAAGTCGCGCGAGTAGCAAATACGCCTTTGCGCTCGTTACCACCAAGTCGTGGTGGCCTCACCATTGCTGAATAGCCTTTGTCTGCGGTTTCATGAAAACGAAAAAGTAGCCATATATGGCTGAATTCGTCTAACCCACGCACAAACTCTTCACGGTTAAAATCTGCTGTGAATACCAATTTAGCTTTGGCCTGTGGCACTAAGCGAGGTTGACGGGGGATGGCAAATTTTTGTTTATAAGGAGAGTGTATATGGCCGATGGCCGTCAGTTGATAATCGCTCATGGGACTCAATTACAGTGAAAGATATGTCATTCTAACCGCTAACAACAAAAAAGGCAGCTTGAAGCTGCCTTTACGGTCAAATAACTTGTGATATGAGTGTGGACAGTATCTAGAACATATACTGGAATGATACAGAGGCGACATCCATTTCTGGGTCAAAGTCATCTTCTAGTTCGTAGCGTTCATACTCTAAACGCACTTGCATATTTGTGGTAAATGCGTATTCGATACCGGCACCGTAGAAAACGTCGCCACCACTTTGATCAGCGGAGATCTCGCCAATAGCAGGAAGATCGCTGGTAACTTCAGCATCCCACTCTAGCCAACCACCTTTAGCGTATACAGAAAAGCTTTCTGTAATAGGGGCAGCTAAACGAGCGGCTAATGATACACCATCAACTTCGGCGTAACTGTCGATATCGCTTACTTCATCAAAGTTTTGATAGGCAAGCTCTAAGCTCAGGTACTTATTAAATTGCGTACCGACATAGCCTTTGAGCATTTGTGAATCATCGTCGAAATCGATGTCGTTTTCAGAGTCTTCAAACTGAAATGAATATTGGCCGTAACCAATACCTGTGTACACACGTGGGTAATCCATGTTCGTGGTGTCTGCTTGGGCTACATTGTTGAAACCAAGTAATGCCAGTGAAATTGCAGAAAGTGAAATTGCTTTAATCATTTAATAGCTCCTTTACAAAATAAAAATAACGCAATTTAGCGTTGGTTTAGTTCATTTCATTTTATATATAGCATTGTCCGTGCCAGTCGGTTTTTGTTTAAATAATAAGCATAAAGTGCTGTTTTTAGGCGGGAATTCATACAAATGGGTGCTATCTAAGCACCCATTCAGTTTCGTCAGAGAAATGATTTCTCACTGCTATGTAGATTTTACGCAGCGAGCAAAGTTATGGGGTTATGGTTCTGATTTATGCAAGAGTGTTTCGGTTTCAATAGCAATTTCTTTCATTTTAATTGCATAGTTTTCGATTTTCTTATCTTCATCGCTGACGGCTGTGTATGCAGGCACGGCAACGGGGTAACCGGTTTCATCCATGGCAATAAAGCTTATTACGCAGTGATTGGTTTCAACGAGGTTACCGGTTTTTGGGTCGCCACAGCGTACCTGAATAAAAATTTGCATACTGGTTTTTCCGGTATGAGCAATTTTTGCTTCAACCTCAACAATTTGACCAACGAGAATAGGGCGCCTGAACTTAACACCCGCAACAGAGACGGTGACACAGTAACGACCACTCCAACCCGCTGCACAGGCATAACCTGCTTGGTCAATCCATTTCATGACCACGCCCCCATGGACTTTACCACCAAAGTTAACATCAGTGGGCTCAGCTAAAAAACGAAATATAACACTCGACGACGGCATAAACTTACTCATAGTTATTAAACAGTTATTATTGAGCATAGCGCAAAAAAGGGGCCGAAGCCCCCTGCAATTTAGGATTTGTTTAAAATTAAAAGTAATTACATATTCGGGTAATTAGGTCCACCAGCGCCTTCTGGTGTCAGCCAAGTAATATTTTGGCTAGGATCTTTAATATCGCAGGTTTTACAGTGCACACAGTTTTGCGAGTTGATCACAAACTCATCTTTACCTTCAATCTGCTGAACTTCATACACGCCAGCTGGGCAGTAGCGTTGAGCTGGCTCATCAAACTTAACTAAGTTAACTTCAATTGGAATAGCCGCGTTTTTAAGTTTTAAATGGCACGGTTGTGATTCTTCATGATTAGTATTAGATAAAAACACCGATGACAGCTTATCAAAGCTTAATTGACCATCAGCTTTTGGATAACTAAGTTGTGGTGCTTGGCTTTTATCAACCAAGGTTGCATAGTCAGGGGTGTTGTCTTTAAAGGTAAACGGTAATCCACCGCCGAATAAATTTTGATCTAGCGTATTGTAAGCGCCGCCCAAAAACTTACCGAGTTTATGCATTACTGGGCCAAAATTACGCGATTGGTGTAATTCTTTATACGCCCATGATTGTTCAAATGCGTCGCTGTAATCAACCAAGTCAGTATGCTGTTGCTGGTTTTCAAGCGCGGTAAAAATAACCTCAGCAGCAACCATACCTGATTTCATCGCTGTATGATTACCTTTTATTTTGGCAAAGTTTAGTGTGCCCGCATCACAACCTACCAGCAAACCACCCGGGAAGTGCATTTTTGGTAATGAATGTAAGCCACCTTTAGTGATTGCCCGAGCGCCATAAGCAATCCGTTCGCCACCTTCAAGTACGTCTTTAAAGATAGGGTGATGTTTCATTTGTTGAAACTCATCAAACGGGCTCAAATGTGGATTACTGTAATTAAGATCAACAATTAAGCCAACCACAACTTGATTATTCTCGCTGTGGTACATAAAGGAGCCACCGTTAGTATCGCCAGTTAATGGCCAACCCGTGCCATGCACTACGGTGCCTTGTTTGTGTTTTGCAGGATCAATTTGCCAAATTTCTTTAAAACCTAAACCATAGTGTTGAACTGATACATCTTTATCAAGGGCAAACTGGTTGATTAATTGCTTCCCTAAATGACCACGGCAACCTTCAGCAAAAACGGTGTATTTAGCTCGAAGCTCCATACCTGGCATAAAGCCGTCTTTTTCATTGCCGTCGGTATCAAGGCCCATGTCGCCGGTGACTATGCCTTTGACGGTGTCATCTTCAATAATGAGCGAGTGCGCGCTAAAGCCAGGAAAAATTTCAACCCCAAGGTTTTCAGCTTGCCCTGCCAGCCAACGGCACACGTTACCCATCGACACAATATAATTGCCGTCATTATGAAATGTTTTCGGGGTTGCAAAATGAGGGATTGCCGTCGCTTTATTTTTGTTATTAAACCAATAAATTTCATCATTAGTTACTTTAGTTGTAACGGGCGCCCCTAATTCTTGCCAATTAGGCAGTAACTCATCAAGTGCAGTGGTTTCAAATACTGCGCCAGATAAAATATGAGCGCCAACTTCAGAGCCTTTTTCAACCACGCAGATCATACATTCTTGATCTTGTTGTTGAGCTTGCTGCGCTAATCGGATCGCAGTAGAGAGCCCAGCAGGGCCTGCACCTACGATGACGACATCAAATTCCATGGTTTCGCGTTCGACCATAATAACCTCTTGTGTGTGACGGAGCCGTACCTTTGACTAAGGCCATTTCATACTTGCAAATGAAACGTTACAGGCTGTGAATAGTTTAAGGTTATTTTAGGTTGACGTTTACGTCAACAGGAAGTAGTCTGAATTCATAAAATAAATAGGTTGACGTACACGTTAGCTTGTAGGTTTAAATAATTATGGAGTTCCTATGAAAGTTCTCGTTCCAATAAAAAGAGTCATCGACTACAACGTAAAAGCACGCGTTAAGGCAGATAACAGCGACGTTGATCTAACCAATGTAAAAATGGCACTCAACCCATTTTGCGAAATAGCCATTGAAGAAGCTATTCGTCTAAAAGAAGCGGGCACTGCAACCGAAGTCGTTGCTGTAACCATTGGCACTAAAGCATCGCAAGAACAATTACGTACTGCGCTGGCACTCGGCGCAGATAAAGCCATTCATGTTGAAACGGACGAAAAGCTAGAATCACTTCACGTTGCAAAGTTACTTGCCAAGATTGTAGAGCAAGAAAGTCCTGAGCTAGTGATTTTAGGTAAGCAGTCAATCGATTCTGACAACAACCAAACCGGGCAAATGCTGGCTGCATTGACAGGCCGTGGGCAAGGTACATTTGCTTCAAAAGTAGATGTTAGCAATGGTACTGTAAATGTGACGCGTGAAGTAGATGGCGGCTTACAAACGGTGGCGTTAAAACTGCCAGCCGTTGTGACAACTGACTTACGTTTGAATGAACCACGCTATGCGTCATTACCTAATATTATGAAAGCAAAGCGTAAACCGCTTGAGGTGATTGCAGCAGACAGTCTAGGTGTTGATTTAACACCACGCATCCAACTTGTTGCAGTGAATGAGCCTGCTAAACGCAGTGGCGGTATTATTGTTGACGACGTAGCGCAGTTAGTTGATTTGTTAAAAACTCAAGCGAAGGTGATTTAAATGAAAACATTAGTTATTGCTGATCATGATAATGGCGTTTTAAAGCCTGAAACATCAAAAACGATTAATGCGGCGCTAAAGCTTGGTTTTCCTGTGAATGTGCTCGTCGCTGGTGAAAGTGTTGCACCGATGAGTGAACAGATTGCCAGTATCGAAGGTGTGAATAGTGTACTTATCGCAGATAACAGTGAATATGCTCAGCAATTGGCTGAGAACATTGCAGATTTAGTGGTATCACTGGCTGCTGACTACTCTCATATTGTTGCCAGTGCGACCACAACCGGTAAAAACTTTATGCCGCGAGTGGCTGCTTTACTTGATGTTGCACAAATTTCAGAAATTATTGATGTGGTTGATGCCGATACCTTTAAACGACCTATTTATGCTGGTAATGCCATCGCAACTGTAAAATCACTTGATAGTAAAAAAGTCATCACTGTACGTGCAAGTAGCTTTGATCTGCAAGGTACGCAAGCACCGGCTGAATGTGTCACGATTGATGCGGTATTTAGCAGTGAATTAAGCAGTTTTGTTAGTGTTGAGCAAACTGAATCTGAGCGCCCAGAATTAACCGCTGCACATGTGGTGATCTCAGGTGGCCGTGGTATGCAAAACGGTGAGAATTTCTCATTATTGCATGGCATTGCCGATAAACTTGGCGCTGCAATTGGTGCATCACGCGCCGCGGTGGATGCGGGCTTTGTACCAAACGATATGCAAGTAGGCCAAACAGGTAAAATTGTTGCCCCTAACTTATATATTGCCGTTGGTATTAGTGGTGCAATTCAGCATTTAGCGGGCATGAAAGATTCAAAAGTGATAGTTGCAATCAATAAAGACCCCGACGCGCCGATTTTCCAAGTAGCAGATTATGGCTTAGTCGCAGATTTATTTGACGTACTACCAGAGCTTGAACAAGCGCTCTAATCTACCTTATTCTGGTTGTTAAAAGCTGTTGTGATTGGTTCGCTGATCACGCAGCTTTTTTTCTTTTTATGGCTTCTTTGCACAAAATATCAGCTCACGCTAAGCTATTGCTGTTAATGACTAGAAATTTACAGCTAAAAAATGAATAATCAGCGGGTTACCTTATAAGCATCTTAAATTTATTCAAATACGTTGAGACCCAGCAGTGAAAAGCAAAGAGATCCGCAATTTTTATATAAATGAAGAGCAGTCGGTCTATTTGCTTTCTCACCACGATGCAAAGAAACATCGTCAATGGCTTAATATCTGCATTAAGCAGCTAACTAATTTAGGCTATCGAGAGGTCGAAATGATCGGCTCTGGTGCGTTTGGTTTTGTGTTTGCTGGGCTTGATCATCAAAAGCTACCTTGGGTGTTTAAGTTCTCTCGTATTACTCTTGCACAAAGTGTGCGTGATCGTCTTGAAGATGAAGCATTTATGCTCTCGCAAGTTGATAATCCATTAGTACCTAAGTTTTATGCTTTTGAGCGAATAAAAAAGCAGGGCATTTTAATGATGGCCCGTGCTATGGGTGAAGACTTAGAAAAAATATCGCTCAAGAAGGGCCGCTTTAGCGCAGCAGCGATCACCGATCTCGCTTTAAAGCTTCGCAATGTACTGATAGATTTACGTAGTCATAAAAATGGTTTAAATCCGCAGCCAATTGTTCACGGCGATATTAAACCTTCAAACTTAGTCTGGGATGAAACAAGCCGTGGATTATCGCTGGTGGATTGGGGCAGCTCTGTTTACGCACAACTAGATAGTGACGCAAATCCAATAGCCAGTAATATTATGGATTTAATGTCGGGAGATATTAGTACCACGAATGCCCGTATGGGCGATGTGTACTTTATTGGTGATGAACAAATGTCGGGCGCCAAATCCTCCCCCCGTTTTGATGAACAAGGCGTTGCATCGACTCTTTATGCACTTGCCTCAGCACAATCATGTCGTTTTGGTGCGCAAGTGATCCCCGCAAGTTCGCTGGGTTTACCTATGGAGCTGGCAAAAGTGATTGACGGCATGTTGTCAAAGGATAAAACTATCCGCGATGGCGCCGGCGATTACTTTATGCGCAATATGCCTAGTATGGCAAAAGCGTATTTACCAGAATTAAATTTAGCGGATGATATGAGGGCGCAGATCCCATTTTGGTTTGGCAACGCTGATGAACTTCCAGATACGGTGGTATATAGCTCGCGAAAACAGTTTTTACGCCAAGCCGATCATAAGCAGCAATTACTTGATGTAAATGATGCGCAACTTGACCGTTATTATAAAGAGTTTTTGTTTGATACCGGCGATACCGAAAAAGCCTTTTTAGCTTCAATTAGTCGTTTGGCAAAATACCCCGTAGTAGGGGGATTGAGTTTCCATTGGAAAGAAGATTCTTTATTTATTGAATCGTCACTGATAATGCATGACGAAAGTTTAGGGTCAGCTTTTACCCAAGCAATTAATAATACGGTAATGTTAGCTCAGGGTATTAGCCAAAAAGGCTTATTTAAATGCTGTTTATTTGATGCTCGAAAAACGATTCAATTAGAGCGCGATGGCACAGGGGCATTTAAATTTGAACAACTCCCCGAGCTTGATTATGAAGTGATGAACTTAGCAAGCTCAGATGTTACGCGCCCGCATTCATACTTTGAAGACGGTAAAGATCCCGATGAACAACTGCAGCTACCTAAAAAAGTCATAAAGTGTGTATTTGAACTAAATCAAATTCATCACACCGGCTGCATTATTTTTGAAGCTCTACCTGATAGAATGAAAATTCACCATTACTACCGCCTGCTTGATGCCAGTAAAGAAGTTGAATTTAAACGCTTGCTCAATAAGCTCATGCAATATGCGGTCAGTATTACCGATGTAGGGGTTGCTGGGTTTATGAAGTTACCTTACAAAAACACCCGTGAATTTGGTTTATGTGATAAACAACCCGAATTATTCTTTCCGAAAGATCCTAAGCGTTATGACGCTTAATAGTTAAAGTATTATTAAACGAGGACAGCGATGGCAAAAAATAAGCCTGAGATCACCTTACAAAGTTATGGTATTTATAGTCATTGGGACTCATCGTCAAAAGAGTTACCTCAAATTCAATCTTTTACTAATAAAGTACCCGCTAAACTCGATATTGAATTTGGTTTAATTGTTAATATAAAAAAAGCCAAAGGCGAAAAACTCCACTATTGCATTTACCACCCAGATATACCTGATACTGATGGGCAGGTGATGCCACCGTTTGATGGTTTTGAATATGTTAAAGATAACGACTGGCACTTTTACCTAGGCGATACCTTGTGGGAGCCAATAGCCAATAAAACTGGTGATTGGCGTATGACGATAGAGCTAAACGGTAAGTTAATAGCCGATAAGACATTTACAGTATTTGAGCAAGAGTCTATGTCTGAAATAGAATTTTGGCAAAAGCGCGGCTATTGATATTTTTATAGTAAGCAAGCTTAGGATTTTAGCTAATGCGTATTTATATATGGTACGTTATTATTTTTCTCCTAAATTTAATTAAATGACACTATAAATCGCATTCGCTTACACGGAGGTTTATTTACATGAATATTTTTTTAATCGTTGCGGGCACATTGAGTGCTATTGCTGCAATCCTGCATTTAGGCTGTATTTATTTTGGCGCACCTTGGTATCGATTTTTTGGCGCAGGTGAGCAAATGGCTCAGCTGGCTGCGCAAGGTAATATTCAGCCAACGCTAATAACTTTGGCTATTTTTATTGTGCTTGCAACTTGGTCATTGTATGCCTTTTCTGCGGCAGGGCTTATTTTAAAACTGCCTTTAGTGCGCTTGGTGCTGATACTAATAACAACAATATATTTAGTTAGAGGGATTGCTGGCTTTGTTCTTATTAGCTCACCAATGGGGCGCTCTCCTGAGTTTTGGGGTTGTAGTTCTGTTATTTGTTTATCTTTAGGTGTTATACATTTGATAGGGCTAAAGCAGCAATGGCACAGCCTGTAACGGGTTAATAAAAGCTTCCTGCAAAAAAACGAGGCAGAAATCATGCCTCGTTTAACATACCTCGTCAGTAATCCCCTTAACCGGCTGCTAACTCTTTGCGGATGATCTCTGCGCCTGCTGTTAATGCATTGAGCTTGCCTCTGGCAACTGCGCGAGGAAGCGGTGCCATACCACAGTTAGTGCAAGGATAGAGTTTGTCTGCATCTACATATTGCAGGGCTTTACGGAGCGTGTTGGCGACTTCTTCTGGCGTTTCTATGCTGTTGGTTGCAACATCAATGGCGCCTACCATTACTTTTTTACCACGAATAAGCTCAAGTAATTCCATTGGCACATGCGAGTTATGGCACTCTAATGAAATTATATCGATATTAGATTGCTGCAACTTTGGAAACGCTTCTTCGTACTGGCGCCATTCTGAGCCTAAGGTTTTTTTCCAATCTGTATTGGCTTTGATACCGTAACCGTAACAAATATGCACGGCTGTTTCGCATTTGAGACCTTCAATGGCTCTTTCTAAACAGGCAATTCCCCAGTCATTTACTTCATCAAAAAACACATTAAACGCGGGCTCATCAAATTGGATTATATCAACACCGGCGGCTTCTAACTCTTTGGCTTCTTGATTCAGAATTTTGGCAAATTCCCAAGCAAGTTTTTCTCGGCTTTTATAATGGTCATCATAAAGTGTATCAATCATGGTCATAGGGCCTGGTAGTGCCCATTTTATTGGCTGTTTGGTTTGGCTGCGTAAAAACTTAGCATCATCGACAAAAACCGGTTTTATACGACTAACAGGACCAACTACTGTAGGCACACTAGCATCATAGCGGTTACGAATTCTCACTGTTTTACGGTTTTCAAAGTCTACGCCATTTAGGTGCTCAATAAAGGTGGTGACAAAGTGTTGGCGGGTTTGCTCACCATCACTAACAATATCAATACCTGCATGTTGTTGTTCGTGTAAAGAGATGCGTAGTGCATCGTTCTTACCGTCAGTTAATTCATCACCTTGAAGTTTCCAAGGTGACCAAAGCGTCTCTGGCTCTGCAAGCCATGTTGGTTTTGGCAAACTGCCTGCAGTGGATGTCGGTAATAGAATTTTGTTTGTACTGGTTTTCATAATTAGTCATGCCGTCTTTATAATTTAATTTTAATCGCGATCAAGCTTTATGCTTAGGCGTAGCTTGCAGAGAATTGCTCAAGCACAGTTTGGTATGGTTTTATAAAATGCTGCTCTGCAAATTTGCCTTGTTCACTTGCTAGTTTGCTTCGCTCTTCGCGGTCATACACAATTTGTGTTAATGAGTGATCTAAGTTCTTTAAATTGGGTTGATAGTATTTACCCGCCACTGCATTGGCATTATAAATTTCTGGACGATAGATTTTTTGAAACGTTTCCATCGTACTGATGGTGCTGACTAACTCAAGGTGAGTGTAATCATTCAATAAATCGCCAACAAAATAAAATGCAAGCGGTGCAACGCTGTTTGCAGGCATAAAATAGCGAACCTGTAAGCCCATCTTTTTAAAGTACTGTTCAGTTAAAGAGCTTTCATTTGGCTGATATTCAACGCCTAATGCCGGGTGATGATTCTCAGTGCGATGATAGGTTTTGTTATCTGACACACTTAAACAAATAACCGGTGGTTTTTTAAAGTGCTGCTTATATACATCAGAGTTAATAAAGTATTTAAATAGTTTGCCGTGCAACTCACCAAAGTTATCAGGGATACTAAAGCTTGATTTCCCTTTATTGTGGGCCTGTAGTAGTACGCTAAAATCGTAATCTCTCACGTAGGAGGAAAAGTTATTGCCAACAATACCTTCAATGCGTTTATTTGTTTGATGATCAACGATATTGGTTTTTAATACTTCAATTGATGGGAAGCTGTCACCACTGCCTGCAATATCCATATCCACAGAAATAATTTCAAGCTCAACAGAATAACGGTCGCCTTTAGGGTTATCCCAATGGGCTAGGGCATTAAAGCGGTTATCAATCATTTTTAAAGCGTTGCGCAAGTTAGCTTGACGATAGCTGCCTCTAGCTAGATTAGCAAAGTTAGTGGTGATACGTGTACTTTGTGCTGGCTGATAGTTTTCATCAAGACAAATGCTTTTAATAGTAAATTTAAAATCTGTATTCATCGTGTTCGAGTATCCATATTTAGTTTAAAACGTGAGCCTTGCTCAATGTTCAAATTCTTTAGCTAGTAAGCTAACTATGAGTAACTCGTTAAACAGAACAACTATTTTCCTAGAGGCGTCATAACACTATGTTGCTCTGTGTAACGTGTAAGCGTTGAGGTATTTATACGTTGATCGGTACATGAAGAAAAACGGTTTAATTTCACCTAAAACATGAGCCATATTCATGGGCATTAAAGTGACTTCTATTTGGTTGTAAATTGTGATCGATATTATCTAAAAACATAAATGCTAAATTAGCCATCTAAAGCTCTAGATGTTTAACTTGTATTTATTTCATTTAAAACATGAAGATTATTCAGGGCTTATCTAAGTCAAAAATATAATTGGCCAAGGCTTATATTGATATACTGGCACTTATGTAGTGAGTTAGCCGCAATCGCCTGACAGCTTGTTATTATTGTTCAGCAGTAGGGTGATAGCTTCTGTGAAAGCTCACTTAGCCGCTTTATAACTGCTTTCATCTAGGATGATTGCCCTGAAAAAAAGAGAATAACGGAATGAATGAATTGCTCGTGTTAGTTGTGTGCTGTGCGTTATTAGGCAGCGGAGTGGGGTTTTTAGCTGGTTTACTAGGTATTGGTGGTGGCTTGGTTATTGTGCCTGTATTGAGCATTATTTTACTTCACTTTAATGTGTTACCCCCAGAGCATGTTGTTCTTGTTGCAATTGCTACTTCATTAGCGTCAATACTTTTCACCTCAACGTCATCGGCAATTGCGCATCATAAAAACGGCAATGTACCTTGGGAGCTTGCCCCTTGGGTAATGACAGGAGTCGCGCTTGGTGCACTAATTAGCGGTTTTTTGGCAGCATTATTACCGGAAAAAACTGTTCGAATTGTGTTTGCAGTTACTGTGGTGCTGATTGCGATTAAAATGTTTTTCAGTAGTAAAGGGAATACAACACAAGAGCGTACACTGCCTAATAAAGGCTTATTAACTATTTTAACAACCCTTACGGGTGGTGTATCTGCAATGATAGGTATTGGCGGTGGCGCGTTGCTCGTGCCTTTATTAACCTTCTTCAGCGTAAATATGAAAAAAGCCATTGGCTGCGCTTCTGCTTGCGGTATCGTGATTGCGTTATTTGGTTCAGTAGGTTACATCAGCTCAGGCATCACGACGTACACACTTGCTGATGGTTTCGCTGGCTTTGTCTATCTACCTGCATTGTTTGGAATTATTTGCACATCTTGGTTTACCGCGCCATTAGGGGCCAAAGCCACTCATTACCTACCAGTGTCATTGATAAAAAAAATCTTCGCTACTTTATTGTTAGCAACCGCTGTGAAAATGATCCTGTATTAATAACAAATCTCTATTTATGCTTGTTACCAGTTTTGATGATAAAACTGGTAACGATAGAAGTTTTATCATTTAGTGGTTACCTCAAAGCGTGCAATAAGGCGCTCGAGTTCAGTTGCACTTCTATCTACCGAACTTGTGCCTAAGCGGACATCATCTAAAGAGGTTTGTAATAGAGAACTTATTTGATTAACTTGACGCGCACTTTGCAATTGTTCTGTGCCTTTTTGGTTTATATCACTTAAGGTCGCTAACATATGATTTAAAGTAACATTAAGCTGTTTATCATCATGTACTATATCTTGCGTAGACAACATATCTTGTTCAACACTTTGCATACTGGCTTGCATTATTTCCACTGACTGTTTGGCACTGTCTTGAATTTTACTAATCAATTGGCTAATTTCAGTGGTTGCTTCTGCAGTTCTGCCAGCAAGATTTCGCACTTCATCGGCAACGACAGCAAAACCTCGACCTTGTTCACCTGCTCGGGCTGCTTCAATAGCCGCGTTTAATGCTAATAAATTTGTTTGATCGGCCACTTGGCTTATCATGCCAACCACAGAGCCAACATTATTCACATGACTATGTAAGCCATTAATTGTTTTTGCTGAGCTATCTATTGATGTGTGTATCCCTTGAGTTTGTTGCCTGATGGTTTGAAAACGCTCAACACTTTGCTTTGCAGCGGCCTCTAAATTATCACGAATATCTTCAACTTCATTGGTAGCTCCTTGGATATTTGCAAGTTGGATCTCTAATCGTTTTAGTAGTTTTTGCGTTTCAGCAAGTACGATGTTGGCATTGTTACTAAATTCATCTTGTTTAGTCACAAGCACAGTTTTGGCTTCGCGTACTTCTTGCGAGACCTTGATCACTTTACCGACCGTCCTATCTAAACTGTCTATAAAACTATTTGTCCAACGTCCTAATTCACCGGTTTCATCATTTGGCAAACGGGTAATGTCTAAACGCTGCTTTAAGTTTCCACCACCTTCTGCGATCCCCCTGATCACATCCGTCATTTTTTGCAAGCGTCGCGCTAAGCGGCTAGGTCCTCGTTTTGCGAATAAGACACTGGATGCAATTAAAGATGCTGCAGCAATACTTAATGAGGTAGACCAGCTGAGTCCGAACACTTCATGACATAGGGGGGCGATACTAGCGACAACTGCATTAATAATAGTATGCAGGGTAACAAGGTTAAAACTAATAGACCGCCCTCGGTAAACTTCTTCTAAATCACCTTCACACATCATTCCCCAGTGATCGTGAGAGCCTGGAAGAGTAAAGGTGATGCCTTTGCCAATAACAGGGATATGTCGATAATCAGAGTAGCCAGGATAGTTTACAAATAAGTTTTGCCCTTGGCGGATTGTTTCTCGAACGCCAGGGTGCAATTGTTTAGTTGCAGGATCGGTAAAGCGCAATTCTAATTCTGTGTGTTCCTTTATTTTTATAACACCCCAGTTTGTTTTAACGCCATCTTTTAAATTATCACCAAGCGAAAATGTTCGGTCTTCAAATCGAGAGCGAGAAAGTGCTGTGCCTGGTGTGATCGAATTATCAAAATTTGCTTTGACCATAAACAAATAGTTATCACCAGAGTCTTGATAAATATGGCCTGCCTCACGTTGAATTAAATCCCCGATCACATCGTTTGGAATTCGTGCACATAAACAAACTTTATGGTTATTGGCTAATTCAATCGGCAAGTAAAACATTAAGGTAACAGCATCATGAAATTTAGATGAGCGTGGGCCTAATGTTTTAGTTAATGGGTCGCTGTATGGGCCATGTAAAAAACGTTCTTTAAATCCAGCTGTAATAGCAGCTTTAGATAAGTTATTTTGTCCAACATGTGCACTATGGCTTGATGCGAGTACGTGCCCTTGTTCATCAATAGTAAATAGTTCTGTAATGTCATTAGATTGCTTTAGTTTATTTACTAAACTAGCACTGTCTAAATTATTCTCGGTTAAGTGAACTTCGTTGGCAATAGTGGTTAAAAAATGCCACTGGCTATTTGTCCAATCAAGTAGCAATTCAAGTCGGGTATTTGCGATGCCTTCAAAGGTATTGCGAATAAATGTTGTTCTATGACGATTTAAATAGCAGGCTATACCTAATGCTATTTTTCCATTGCTGCCAAAGTAGGGTAACCACGACAGTTCTTTATTACTTAAAAACATCGATACAGACTTCACCTATTACTCCTTTATAAATCAGTGCAATAGACGTAAAGCAAGAAGTTGACCATGTATATAAATTAAGTAGAAATTACAGGAAATGCTGCTAATACAACAATTACTATCTTATAAACTTGTTATTTATAGATGATTTATAAATTAATTGGTGAAGATGAAAGTACACTCGCACTATTTTGGTGCTTCGCGTGTATTTCTGCACTGTTACAGAGTAAATAGTATGAATGAAGGGGAGTTTAAAGGGGATTGCAGGAAGGCAGAGACAATGTATAACGCAAGCACTGAGTTGTTCATTGTCTCTGTTGTGTGTTAATTACCCCAAGGGTTACTCGCACTTGAGCGCTGTTTGCGGGTTCGAGCACGATCTTTCGCTTCTTTTTTTGCTTGAATGCGCTTGGCATCACTAAAGCTAAGTTCACAAGGCTCGCCAGGTTTATGATCTTCAGGAATAACACGGTCGCGAGGTGGTAACTGATATTGAACATCATCAGGCTTAGGTAAATTTTTTAGGCGATATAAGTAAAAATTTTCAACTTTATCTTGTGCCCATTGGGTTTTACGTAAAAATTTAACAGCAGATTTAATATCAGGGTTATTTTTAAAACAGTTTAGCTGTAGATAAGCATGTAACAGTTCCCACCCATATTGATCAACTAACTCTGATACAACTTGCTCAAGTTTTACACCTTGCAATGGGTTATTGCTGAATAAATCTTCATTACTCATGATTACACTCTTTTTCTAAAATCTGTTAAAAGAATTATAATTTTTATCACGCTAATTTGATACAACAAAATACCTAAGTAGTTTGTTTATGCAATTTACATTTGTTTTCTTTATCGGTAATATACCTAGGCTTTGTATAAAGCGCTGGCATGATGCCACAGCATTGGATGATGAATTTAAGGAATAATATACATGGGTCTTTTTAATAAAATTAAAACACAAGCGACAACAATTGGTTCAAATATTAGCGAATCAACATCTAAGTTAAGCTCAGATATGAGCACCTCAATGAAAGAAAATTCAAAATTATCAGCGATCCGCTCGGAAATCACCTCAATCGAAGGACAGTTGAATATAAGCTACCAAGATATTGGTAAAAAGTACGTAGAAAACTTACTAGAAAACCAAGGCCAAAACGTCGAAACAGTTTTGCAAGAAGCGCTGAATCGTATTGAACCTTTGCTTGAGAAAAAAATTGAGCTTGAAGATGAAGCAATTGAAATTGAGAAAAAACTCAAAGATCAAATCATCATTCAAGAGAAAGCTATTTTCCAAAAAGAATATGATCAAGAAAAAGAGAAGCTTGAAAAAGCGGTGAAACTTGATGTAATTTCAGAACAAGAAAAAGAGCAAAAATTAGCTAAAGCACGCTTAAAACTAGATAATTTTGACACTATCCGCAAAGTTAAAAAGCAACATGAAATGGGTTTGATTTCAAAAGAAGAAATGAAAGATAAACTAACAAGTCTAGGTGCTTAGTTATATAACAACTAAAGCTTCTTCTATAAGAAGCTTTAGTTGCTCATTTTACAGCTGACAATTAACCACTACACGGCCACGAATATTACCGGCCATGAGTTCATTAGCAGCGTTAACCACATCGTCTAAGTTAATTTCAGTTGATATTTTATCTAAGTAACTTTGTTCAACCAATTCTCCTAAGCGTTGCCACGCTTGAATTCTGTCAATTTTAGGGCGCATTACACTGTCTATGCCTATTAATGAAATACCACGCAGAATAAAAGGGGCAACGGAAGCGGGGAAATCCATACCTTGTGCTAAACCACATGCAGTAACAACACCGCCATATTTTAAAGAGGCACAAACATTAGCAAGCGTGTGGCTACCGACAGAATCGATGGCTGCAGCAAAGCGTTCTTTAGCAAGCGGTTTACCTGGGGATGATAACTCTGAGCGGTCAATTACTTGTGAAGCACCAAGTTGTTTTAAATGATCAGTTTGATCTACTCTTCCTGTGGCAGCAACAACGGTATAACCTAATAAATTAAGTAAATACACCGAAAAGCTTCCGACACCACCGTTAGCACCCGTTACTAAAATATCTCCTGAGTCAGGTGTGATCTCTTGTTTTTCAAGGGCAATGATACTGAGCATTGCTGTGTAACCAGCAGTGCCAATTTGCATCGCTTGTTTAGGTGTTAAGGTGGCAGGGAGGGGGATCAGCCATTCATCTTTTAATGACGCTTGCTGAGCAAGGCCTCCCCAGTGTTTTTCGCCGACACCAAAACCGTTCAATAGTACGAGTTGGTCTGTGTTGAACTCACTTGAATGACTCGTTGTGACTTTACCTACTAGATCAATACCTGGCACCATTGGAAATGAACGCACAACAGGTCCTTTCCCGGTGATCGCTAGGCCATCTTTATAATTTAAGGTGCTATACAAAACATCAACCGTTACATTATGCTCGGGTAATTCGCTGTGGTTAAGTGTTTGTAATGATGCAGAATAAGTATCATCACTATTGGTTATTACAAGCGCTTTAAACTGTGTGTTCATTATGGCTCCTTTTAGACCGATCGTCTTTTAATTGGTAAATAAAAACGCATTGCTTAATTATCTTAGTAATGCGCGTAAAAACATTTCTGTATATAAAATCAAGGGTTGAGCATTTTTAGTGAGCTTAGCTCGCATTACTGCTCCCTCCCAGCCGATCCAAAAAAACTCACTCATTTGCTGTGTATTGACGCTGGTGGCTATAACGCCTTCTCGCTGAGCTTGCTCTAAACAGGTTTGGACAAGTTGTTGCCATGCTTGATAGCTGCTCAGTAGCTTATTTTTAAATTCATCGCTGAGGTGATTGAGCTCTTGATTTAAATTACCAATGAGACAACCTCGATTAAAATCATATTTGTCCATTCCTCGAGCGGCACTTTGGGTAAAATTAATAAGTCGCTCTAACTGAGGAACATCATCTTGTTCTAAGTAGCGGCGAAGCTTAGCAATAAAATAATCATTATAGGCATCGATTACGGCTAAGCCATAGGCATCTTTATTATTAAAGTAGTGGTAAAAAGAGCCTTTTGGCACGCCTACTTTTTTTAATATAGTATCAAGCCCAGTTGCACTGAAGCCAAATTCTGTAAGTGTTTCGACCCCAGTTGAGATAAGTAATGCTTTAGTGTCGGCATTACTGCGAGCAACTTTTGGTGGACGACCACGACGTGGTGGATTTTGATTATTATTTAGCATAAACACATATTAGACCGATCGTATTTATTTATGCAAGGATTAATTTTTATACACCGCATAAAAAGTAGTGCATGTTTTGCCCAAAAGACGATGTTGATGCATGCAATCAAATGAAAAAATAGTTCTAAAATTAAACTGCTTTACTATTAATGAGTTGAAATAAAGTTGTCATAATTACATTTTTTATAGGAACTTCACCTATAAATGGTAGTCACAATTAAGGCAGGAAACTGCGTGTTAATGATTAAATAGTCGTAATTTTTTTGTACAGAAATAGGTCGCACAGCAGTTGGTACGACCACTTTACTTTTTTATATGTTAATTCATTTTTGCATCAGTAGCTTAGTTAAAGTCAATTTATTTAATTGCTTTTGTGATTTGAATTTAACAGTTTTATTAACTATTCATTAATTGTAGATGAAATAAACGCTACAAATATATAAATATAAAAGGTGAGGATTTACCTATGAAGAGACAGAAAAGAGATCGGTTAGAAAGAGCTCATTCTCAAGGTTTTAAAGCAGGTTTGGCTGGTCGGTCTAAGGACCTATGCCCTTATCAACAAGTAGACCCAAAATCAGAGTGGTTAGGTGGTTGGCGCGAAGCGATAGAAAATCGCAATATGTATAAAACCTAATTTTCATGTTTCGAATTTAAGCAAAAACGCCGCTGTATGAAGCGGCGTTTTTGTAACATTACACTTTAATTAAAATGCACTGGTATCTTGGAATAAGCCAACTTTTAAATCTTTTGCTTCATAGATTACACGGCCATCTACTTCAACCGTACCATCAGCCATACCCATGAATAATTTACGTTTTATCACGCGTTTCATTGTTAAACGATAGGTCACTTTTTTAGCTGTTGGTAGAATTTGACCGGTAAATTTAACTTCACCCACCCCTAATGCACGACCAAGACCGGGGCCACCTGACCAACCAAGGAAAAAGCCAACTAATTGCCACATTGCATCTAAACCAAGACAGCCAGGCATTACCGGATCACCTTTAAAGTGACAGTCAAAAAACCATAGATCTGGGTTGATATCTAATTCAGCAATGATTTCACCTTTACCATGCTCACCACCGTCATCAGTGATTGAGATGATACGATCCATCATTAACATATTGTCACTTGGTAGACGACAATTGCCTTCACCAAACATTTCACCTTGACCACACAGGATCAAATCTTCTTTTGTATAGCTATTTTTAGGTTCCATAACACTTATCATCGCTTAGAAATTGCCCCGTACTTTAGCGTACACTTGTACGCTAAACAACTCGGAGCAGTTAAAAAAATAATTTTTTTGCATGAAATTACACCGCTTAGGTGAAGAACATGCTAATTACACGATTTAATCGCGCAATTAGGAGCAAAAATCATTATAATTACCGTGATTTTTTAACCAGTATAAAGGAAGTTTATGATCCTTTTTGTTAACGCACTTACCGTAATTGATTTTTCTTATCTTTGTAACAAACGAGGCGCAGTAGGTGAAAGCTGGATTGTTGATTTAACCTTGCATGGCAAGTTAAATGAAGAGTCTATGGTGCTCGATTTTGGCTTAGTTAAAAAGCAAATTAAAGGGATTATTGACCAATGCATAGATCACAAATTGGCTATTGGTAATAAAATTAATGGCTCTATCGAAAACCATGGTGATTATACAACACTAGATTGTACGTTTGGTGATGACCACCATTTAGCAATGAGTGCGCCTAATCAAGCGTATTGTTTAATTGATGCCGAGGTTGTAAATGAGCAATCAGTGATTGAATTTTTAATCGCGACGATTATGCCGCAGTTACCAAGTAACATTGATAAAATTGAGATTGAATTAAAGCCTGAACACAGTAAGAGCTTTTATTATCACTATAGTCATGGTCTTAAAAAACACGATGGGAATTGCCAACGCATCATTCATGGTCATCGTTCGCAAATTGGTATTGCACTTGATGGCATGGCGATGCCGCGCTTACAAAAACAGTGGGCTGATAAGTGGCAAGATATCTATTTAGCAACCGCTGAAGATCAAGTTTCAACAAGCCAGCTGCAACATATTACTGCAACTGAAAATGACCTGTGTTTTGCGTATACTGCGGCACAAGGTTATTTTGAGATGGCGATAAGTAAAGCCCGTTGTGATATTTTACCGGTTGATACAACGGTAGAATGTATTGCAGGTTATTTAGCAGAGCAGGTTAAAGCTCAGCACCCTGATAGTGATGTCAAAATTACAGCCTATGAAGGGGTTGCAAAAGGATCGATTTGTTATGCGTAAGTTATTAGCACTGTCGTTCTTTGCCACAGTGAGTTTTTTTACTGATGCAGTTGAATTGCAAGGTCATTTAACGCAAGGTGGCTTAGTTACTGGCAAGATTGAAGGTGTTAAATCAATCAGCTTTAATGGCCAAGCATTAAAAACCACAGAGCAAGGCGAATTTGTTTTTGGTTTTGGTCGTGATGCTGAGTTAACACATAAGTTAACGTGGGTAGATGCATCTGGCACTGAGCACCAGCAAGCGATTGTAATCACAAAACGTGATTATAAAATTGATAAAATTACCGGTGTAGCAAGTAAGTATGTATCGCCCCCTAAAGAGGTCAGTGAGCGAATTAGTCGCGAAGCGGTTGCTGTAAAAAATGCACGAAAAATTGATTCTGACCTTCGATACTTTTTAGACCCTGTCTATAAACCGGCTGAAGGTCGTATCTCTGGCGTATATGGCAGCCAACGCTACTTTAACGGTGAACCACGTCGTCCACACTTCGGCTTAGATATTGCGAACAAAACCGGCAGCCCTGTGTATGCGCCAGTAAGTGGCACAGTAGTATTTGCCGATAGTGATCTTTATTACTCTGGCGGCACACTAATTTTAGACCACGGGCACAGTGTAACGTCTACATATATACATTTAAGTAAACTCGATGTAAAAGTAGGGGATACCATAAAGCGTGGTGATAAAATTGCCGAGATTGGTGCCACAGGCCGTGTAACAGGGCCGCATTTAGATTGGCGTTTTAACTGGAAAGGCGAAAGGCTCGATCCTGCACTTATGATGTTAGACACATTAGCGAACAAAAAGTAGAGAACATGACAACACAAGTAAACCGTGAAGAAATAATTGCTCAACGTATTAAAGATTCAACCACCTCGGTGACTAAAACTGTTTTTCCTGGGCGTACAAATCATCACAACACCTTATTTGGTGGCGATGCTTTAGCATGGATGGATGAAGTTGCATTCATTGCAGCAACCCGTTTTTGTCGTAAACCATTGGTAACTATTTCATCAGATAGAGTTGATTTTAAAGAAGCCATTCCTGCTGGTACTTTTGCAGAGTTGATTTCAAAAGTTGTTCACGTAGGCAATACCAGCTTAAGAGTAGATGTAGAAATATTTTTAGAAACCATGCACACAGATGATAAGCACTCAGCAATCACAGGCAGTTTTACGTTTGTTGCGGTTGATGATAACCACAGACCAACGCCTGTTGTTTGCGATAAAATGATCTATGGTTTTTAATTAACAATTATAGAAAAGAAAGCACAGCAATGTGCTTTCTTTTCTAATTAATAAGAACACATCATACTATATTTAATCAAACTTAATACTTAGCTAACGTGGAAAACTAATAATTATTCACCAAGTAGTGGGCGTTTGCTTAGTGAGTTACAGCACCATGGCTGCAATCCAGCCAAATATGAGCAGTGGAATATTAAAATGGATAAAAGTAGGCACTACCGAATCCCAAATGTGGTCATGTTGACCGTCTGCATTTAATCCAGAGGTTGGGCCAAGTGTTGAATCAGACGCAGGAGAGCCAGCATCCCCTAATGCACCAGCAGTGCCAACCAACGCGGCAGTTGCCATAATTGAAAAGTTCAGCTCTAAACACAAGGGGACAAACAAAGTTGCGATAATTGGCACGGTAGAAAAAGAACTACCAATGCCCATAGTGATCATTAAACCCACTAATAGAATAAGTGCAGCGGCTAAAGGTTTATTACCATCAATCACTAATGCAGCGCTGTGTACTAAGCTAGTTACATCGCCTGTTGCTTTCATCACGGCAGCAAAACCTTGGGCTGAGATCATAATAAAACCAATCATCGCCATCATAGCCACGCCTTTACTGAATACGTCGCTATTTTGCTCCCACTTAACTACACCAAATAAACTAAAGATCATAACCCCAACTAAGCCGCCTAAAATCATAGAGCCACTAACATTTTGAGCAACTAAAGAGGCTAGTACTGCAGTGACTCCAACAAGTAGTACTTTTTTGGGTTGTTCAACTGCAATACTTGTAGCCTGTTCATCTAGTTCGTCTTGGTGATACTCCCGACGTTTTCTATAGCTAATAAATACCGCAATAAGTAAGCCAGCTAACATACCAAAAGCAGGGATGACCATCGCTAATGGTACTTGGCTATTAATAATATCAAGGCCATTATCAACAAGGTTTTTATGTAAAATTGAGTATAAATATATCCCACCAAAGCCATAGGGCAATACCATATAAGATGTTGCTAAGCCAAAGGTTAAAATACATGCAATGGCGCGGCGATCTAATTTTAATTTATTAAATACAATTAGTAACGGCGGGATCAAAATAGGAATAAAGGCAATATGCACAGGCACTAAATTTTGGGATGAGATTGCACAAGCTAAAATAATAAACAAGATGAAGTAACTGAGGCTAGTTTCGCTATTTGCACTGTTATTATTAACTTTTGCTAATAATTTTGCCGCGAGTATCCGGGTCAGTCCAGACTTTGAGATTGCAACTGCAAACGCGCCTAACATCGCATAGCTTAGGGCAATTTCTGCCCCACCAGACAGGCCAGCATTAAATGCATCAAGAGTATCAGTTAAACTTAAACCCGCAGTTAAACCAGCGACTAAAGCACTGAGCGTCATGGCTACAATGACATTAACCCGCGCTAAAGTGAGTCCCAGCATTAATAACACACCGATCACAACTGCATTCATAATTATCTCTTCATCTTTGTTTTAATTGATTTTATCAGATCTTTACTGTGTTTTTTACGATAACTATTAAATACTAACTGTCGATAACGCACATCGGAGTATAACTGTGCAAATTGTTCAATATATATTCGTTTCTCTGGCTGTTTATGTGCCGCATAGTCTAAAAACTGCAATGGTGTTTGGTTTTGCTTAGCAACAATGCCTTGTTTTTCACACCAATTAACTAGTTTAAGATAGTCTTTGGTCAGAGCATGTTTGGGCTCCGAGGATTTTTTTGGCCACGATAAGTACACAAAATAACAAATAAATGTCATGCACACTGTTGCAATCACAATCAGTGAAATCTGCCACAGTTTCTTGTTGCCAAACAACTTGTTTAACAAGGAGGCCTGTTTTTGCTGATCAAACCCTAACACCCAGCTAGTCCATTGGTAATCAAGGTTTTCAAGTTTGAGTCTGAGCCAATTAAAGCCAGCTATATTGCTTAACCTCAATAGGCCAAAACTTAAGTTACTGGTAAATTCATTATTCAGTTGTGTATGCTGTGACAACGAACCATTTAATCGTTCAGGTGAAACCACAGCTGTTGCATCAAAAATCTGCCACCCTTTGTTTTTTATGTACACTTCGACCCAAGCATGTGCATCATATTGATAAACACTGAGATAACTATTTTGCTCATTGTATTCACCGCCTAAATAACCAGAAACAACACGCGCTGGAATGCCAACGCTTCTAAACATAAATGCAGCTGTACTGGCATAATGTCCGCAAAAACCACGTTTATTATTAAATAAAAATTGGTCTAAAGTATTGCTACCAGTAATTGGATCGGGTGTTAAGGTGTAACTGAATCCATTGTTGGCAAAGTACTCATATAAGGCTGAATAAAAAGCACCGTCATCCTTGTTTTGTTGCTCATATAAACGCTTAGCAAACGTTTGTGACTGAAGATTGGTCTCTTTTGCTAAATTTAGTTGGGCATTCTGATACTGTACTGAACGTGATAGAAGCGCTGACTCGAGTGGGTAACTTTGTGTGGTATAACTAATACTACTGGCTAAAAAACGTTTACGAAGTAATAATCCATCACTGGTTGTTTTGACGTCTTTATATGTTGAGCTCGAAAGTTGTAAACCATACAGCCAAGGTTTAGCGGCTGGCTCTGCAAATATTTGGTAACTAAATAAAGGTTCTGCGCCTAGCTTAGTGGTGTTTTGACCAATCACTTGTTTGGCTTTCAAAATGTCCGATATTAGCCAAGTTTTACCATCAAATTCGTCATGTATTATGGCACGCCAGTAGTAGGGGGGAGACGGCCTTTGCTCATCAAACTTTGCTCTAAAAACTAATTCATCTGAGTTAGATAATTGCGCAATGTCGAATGGGTCAACACTTTCTGATAATCCTGTTTTAGCCAGTTTAGGCCCTGGTAGCTGCCAAAATGCAGGTACTTTTGGTAGCAATAACAGTAAAAAAATCGAAATAGGTAACGCCAACAGCAATAATTTTAAACTCCCTTTAACGGCTATTTTTAAGTTATGTTTGGATTCAATTAAAGCCAAAACAGCAAAATTTAGAATGTATAAAAGGCTAATAATCAATGTTGCAAATAAACTTTGAGAAAATAGATAAACAGTAGACAGGCTAAAAAAGCTAAGTAGAGTAATTGTTTGATAGTGTTTTTTTGTCGTTGCTTGGAGTAATTTAAATAAGCTCGATAAAATCAGCATCGCCACGAACAACGTAACGGTATCGCTAAAGCCAACATCATAAAACAAAACAATCAAACTCAACCCGGCTAATGTATTTGCTAATAATGCATTAGGCTTATTACGCTTTAATAAGGTAACCGCAAGATTCCAAATACATAAACCCACTAACAGTGTATTAAATGCCAACGGGAGTTCAGTAAAGATAAAACTCAATACTAATATATAAACTATTGATAATGATAAATTAATTGCAGTTAAATTATTAACAACTCTCATGTTAATCCTTGGCTATTTTGGAAAAGCGACTGAGTGCTTCTAAGCAATTTTTACAGTGTTCTTTTCCTTCACTCACCTCGAATGAGATACTTTCTAATTGCAAACCATACGTTGTACCTTGCAAGTATGCTTGGCTGATCAAATAGCTCAATTGCTGAAGTCGAGATTCAGTACTTCCTTGTAACTGATTAAAATCAAAAAATACACTTTGCGCTGAGTAATTAACAAAATCCTTAACCATCAATTGCTGAGTTTTAGCATAATGTTTCCATGACACGCGTTTCAAATTCATACCAACTTGATGGGGAGTCAAGCCATCAAACTCATTGCTACCGTGCATATTCTTTTGATCGCCATCATCCATACTGTTTTTATTGTGCTGATGATTCTCTTGTTGTACAGGCTTACGTTGTTGCGGGTAAACAAAAACAGTCTGCGTTAATTGCATGTAGCTCCATGCCGATACTAAACCAAACGGATAGTGACTAATGATTTTTAAGCGCTGCAATGGGTAGGCACCGCGTTGATTCATCGGTAAATCTAAATGTATCAATTGCGAAGTAGGGGTTGTTTCATCAAACGTTGCGAGTATTTTTTTTTCGTAAATAAACTGCAGCGATTGGCATATTGTATCAGTCGAAAGCTCTAACTCTAGTTGTGCACACTGTGGGGCATAGTTAGCAATATGCCTTTTGTAATAAAGCCCTAAACCTCTAACATTGTTATAACCGAGCAATAATGAAAAAATCATTACAACTAGCATCAAATATGCCATCACTAAAATCAAATTATTTTGATAGTTAACAGCCAAGATAAAGTTAAGTATTGTTACGAGTAAAAAGCCACTACCTAGCTTGGAAGGTAAAATATAAATGTTGCTATGCGTTAATGTAAGCTGTTCAGTATTGTGTTTATTTTTAAGTAACAAACTGAAAAGCTTAGCTTTTAGATGAAAAAATAGTGTAGAGCGGGCAAGGTTGTTATTTTTTCGCATTACAAAGGTACAGTAACATCATTTAATAATTGGTTTAGCTGTTGTGCGCTAACATCATGATTTAAACCCAAGCGGTGCTCTGTTACGCTGGCAAATATGGTTTGAACATCATCGGGAGTGACAAAATCACGACCATCAATAAATGCCCATGCTTGTGCTGCTTTACCTAAAGCAATACTGGCGCGTGGAGAGAGCGCATTAGCAAATTGGTTATTCTTACGCGTGTATGAAACAAGCGCCAAGATATAATCAACAACCGGCTCACTCAAAGTAATAGTACTTACTTGTTTTTGTATTTCAATTAATTGTTCGGCGTTAATTCGTACGGGTAGGTGATCATAATCACGATTGTTTTGCCCTAAAATCAATTTCCTTTCAGCTTCTTTCGGTGGAAAACCTAAGCTAATGCGCATAAAAAAACGGTCTAATTGAGACTCTGGTAAAGGGTAAGTGCCTGATTGGTATAATGGATTTTGAGTAGCGATCACAAAGAATGGACTGGGCAGGGCGTATTTATCACCGTCCATAGTCACTTGGTATTCTTCCATCGCTTCTAATAATGCACTTTGTGTTTTTGGACCCGCACGGTTAATTTCATCAGCTAGCACGACTTGGCTAAAAACAGGCCCTTTATGAAATGTAAATTTATGTTCATTGGCATTAAAAATACTCGAACCGAGTATATCTGAAGGTAATAAATCACTGGTAAATTGCACGCGTTGATAGCTTAAACCTAATACCGCCGCGAGTGCGTGCGATAAAGTGGTTTTTCCCATACCTGGCAAATCTTCAATGAGTAAATGCCCTTGGCTAAACAAGCAAGTTAACGCGAGTTTGATTTGCTGTTGTTTGCCATAAATAACCTGAGATAAATCATCAATGATCGCTTGTACAGTGTGTTGCATAATAACCTTATGGTTTTGATGTGGGCTAAATAAGTTCTAGGCGTTTCATAACCGTATCGACTTTTTTGGCATTAAATGGTTTTGCAATAAAGCCTTTAGCGCCAAGTTCCCATGTATTTTGTACATTCTCAAGGCTATTGTGGCCTGAGCACATGACAACATGGGTGTGTGGGTAATTATCGTTTAGGTACTCAAGAATTTCAGTCCCGTCGGTGTCGGGTAATTCAATATCAAGGAAAATTACATTCGGGGATTTTTCATCAATCAGGCTTTTTGCAGATTCAAAATCGTTACTTTCGAGAATATCTTCAAAACCTAACTCAGTTAAGATTTGATTTAAGTAGTCACGTATATCTTGAACATCGTCAATTATTAGGATTGGTTCTAACGGGCGCACAAATTCCATATTGTTTACTTCTTGTGATACAGCTTAAATTGTATTTTTAATACTATGCTAAGCGATAATGAAGCTCAAGAAAGATACTCGAATTAAATCATATAATTCGCATAAACTCATACTAAGTCCGATACCGTCTAGTATTGGACTTAGTGGAAGTGGTAATGACGAAAAGCATTGCTTTAAACCTACTAACATTAACAGCCTATAAATTAGATTATGTTAAATTAAATAATTTACTTAGTATTGTCGATATTTCCCCGCTCAATGTTAAGTTGTTTATATCGCTATTAATCAGTTTTCCACTTGTGGCATCACTATTGGAACCCGACAATCAATAAGTAATTCAGAATTGACTACTGAATCTTGGGTGTATGATAACCCGAATGGTGATGGTAAGTTACTACAGTTCAGAATCTACGGCGCTGTGTAAAATCATAAATCGTGGGATGGTTTTTATTTTTGCTATGATGGTTATTTATCTGTGGTCACTACACGCTAAACATGGCTTTCAGCCATCGAGCTAACTCCCTAATTTAGTAAAGGTTAATATCATGAGCGCCCACAGCAAAACACCTTACTTCACTGACTTGCGACCAATTGAAACTCTTCTCGATTCTCTAAGTACTTTTTAAAGGTAATGCGAGCATGCCAAAGCTGTTCTTCAGATTGTGTTAGGTAAATTAATGGCCCTGAGGTTTCTTTTGCTAAGTGCAGCAGCTTGCTGTATTCGCGGGCGTCTATTTTGCCATCGGCAAAATAAGATTCGGCAACATGAATAAACTCATGGTCGTTATAAACGTCCATGTGCCAAATAAGCGAACGATACATATTAGCTGTCACCTCGGCAGATGCTGTGGTTTTGTTAAACAGCTGAACTTCGCTGTAAATTGAATTTCCCGTGATTGCTATACCAACTAAAGATAAAGTTGTGAGTGTCATCATCCATTTCATGCTCAACGCCTCATCATTACGTATGAGTATAAGTATAGAAGATGAATATTACATTTGATGTTTATTTAATCAATTAAGCTGCTAACGGCTATTTTTATAATTAATGGGTCTTGTTTTTACAGGTAATATTATGGAATGAGCTATTTATTGTTCCTGCGTAACTTTTTACAAGAAAAACAATAAATAGCTGATTTTACTAATGAAGTGCAGCGGTAAAGGGAATACTCTGGCAAATCTCGGCTTCCGCTATGAGTATTTCTTCTAAGCGGGTATCTACGTCATTTTTATCAAAATATTCGTAGGCTAATTCAACGAAGAGGTTTTTATGTTTTTCTTCTGATTTAGCAATAGCGACATAAAAATCTTTCTCTTTTCCAGCTGGCAGTGCTTGTGCAACTAAAGAGAAACGTTCATGTCCCCTCGCCTCTATCACTGCGCCAACGAGTAGCCTATCCATTAAAAACTCGTCACGGCCATTTCTAAAAACAGCACGTATTTGTTTTACGTAGGGATCTTTTTGGTCGTTACCTAGGTTAACGTCGCGGTCAAGGAGTAGTTTTAGCACTTGCTTGAAATGAATCATTTCTTCTAGTGCTAAATCGGTCATTGCTTTAACAAGCTTTCGGCGATCAGGGTAATGAGACAGCATAGACATAGCCATGCCAGATGCTTTTTTTTCTGCCGCGGCATGATCCTGTAAAAAGGTATCAAAATCCGCTAGCACGGCTTCGGTCCACGAAAACGGTGTATGGTATTTTAATTCAAACATAATTATTTTACCTAAAAACTAATGGCGCGATTTTAACGTAATTGAATTGCAAAATCTTGTAGTTGAGGCAATTTAACTAGCTATGATGCCTATTATCTACAATGGTTCTGCTACATTTAGTTTTATGGGTATAATTGTTTATCAATTTTACCATTTGCTGTTGATGAAATTTTCAGAGGGTGCTTTATTGCATTCCAAGCTGTGACCTTGCCACCTATATTCATTTTTTCAAACTGAGTGAGTGTTGTGCCTATTTGTAAGAATGCACAAAGTGCTGCAAAGCTATGCTTATCCGCGATATCAATAGACAAAAAGTCTTCCGGACGATTTGAAAAATAACGCTGGGCAGTATCTTTGTGTTCATCATAGCATCGTTGTAAGTAATCATCAGTTTCAAGATCATGGCTCGAAAAGTCACCAAAGGTATTTAAATAACAGCGCTTAATGTGTGGGTTGAACCCCCCATCCTCTCGCGTTAGGTTTTTATGCATGCGCTGCAATAGTTGGCGGATTGACGGCAACCATTTATCAAACGCTCGCTCTAGATAAATAAACTTTGCGTGTGGGTAAAGCTTATCAAGTTGTTGATAGTCATTAAAAATGGGCGTGTCAGCTATCACTTGTGCATCGGAGAAGGTTTTTTGAATGTATGCCGTATGCGCACATCTAAAACCTAACTGTAGAAAAGCATGACAAACACTGGTGGTTCCAGTTCGCGGCAAACCAATAATAAAAATTTTAGTTTTTGATTCCATAAGTGCTATTTATTGAGTCGGTTATCTTTTAAGTGTGAACCACAAAGCCAGTGTGAGTAACAACAGTGGATAGCAATTATTCTGCTCATGCTCTTGTTCTGGCTTAGGATAGATAATTTAGTATTAAAAAAATCGACCTAATAGTAAAGCAAGCGCGCTTAGCGCTAATGTCGCAAACGTAGCTAACATACCAATGACTCTCAGCTTTAGGGTGTTGTCGTAAATGGCAATGCTATGACAAACGCGACCAAACACCAGTAACATCCCTAAAATATGGCAGTAGTGACTGCTTAGCCCTTGAAACTCTGCTAAAAATATTAATATTAGTGCAAAAGGCACGTATTCAATAAAGTTCCCATGCGCGCGTGTAGCCCTTAGTAACTGCGGGTTATCGTCTGTGCCGAGTGAAATTTGATTAGATTTTCGCACTTTCACTACATTTATACTTAAATAAATATACATAAAAGCTAATACAGCTGCGTAGAAAGATATGATCACAAGAATAGTCCCCAATAGTTTTTACCATGATAACACAAGATTTATTCACGAATACCCAGCAGTCATGTTGATTTGTATGCTAACGTATTGTTTGCTTAACTTTCTAGGTTAACAGCCCTTAATTCACCAGATAAAAAGGATTGCCATGTTTACACCACGTAAAATTGCAGATAACTACCGAGAAATGATCAATAGTATTGGGTTTTACCCTTCAATGCTGGCTGTTGTATTTTTGTTGTTTGCGGTGTTCACTATGTCGATTGAATACACTGAAATAGTAAAAACGATAAAAAAATACTTGTCGGTTGTATTAGTGGATAGTGAAGAGAATGCGCGGACCATTTTAAGCACTTTGGCTGGCAGTATTATCTCGCTGACGGTGTTTAGCTTCTCTATGGTCATGATTGTATTAAATAGCGCCAGTGCAAGCTTGTCGCCTCGTGTTGTCCCTGGCCTTATTACTCGCAAGTCACATCAAATGGTGCTTGGGTTTTATTTGGGGAGTATAATTTATTCAATTATTATGCTGATCAACATCAAGCAGCTTGACGATAATACAGTGGCTATTCCGGCCCTTGGGGTTTTATTTTCGTTAATTTTTGGGCTGATCTCACTGGCACTGTTTGTGTATTTTATCCACTCAATTTCTAAAGCAATTCAAGTAGATAATGTGTTAAATGATTTATTTAAGCACACTAAAAATGTCATACAGCAAATTATTACGCGCCAGCAGCAACATAAAATTGATAACTTCCCTGATTTTGAGCATTGGTATTCTATCGGCAGTAGTACCGAAGGTTATTTTAAAGGGGCGCACAGCGATAAGTTATGTGCCATTTTGGCGGAACATAAGATTGAGTTATATATTGTGGTTAACCAAGGTTTTTTTACCGTTAAAGGTTACCCATTTTTAAAATGTAATCATGATTTAAGCCAAGATCCTGAACTACTCGAGAAGCTACTTAACTGTTTTATATTTTATATAGAAGAGTATATTAGCGACCATTATCGCTATGGGTTGACACAAATATCTGAAATAGCAGTTAAGGCAATGAGCCCAGGTATTAACGATCCTGGTACTGCGGTTAAAGCAATTGATATGCTGAGTATTTTACTGATTGAACGGTTAAAAATTAGTGATACTAATTACTCACTAAAACACAGTGATGGCTCACCATTATTGTATTTACACGAGACTTCATTTGATGAGCTGCTGCATGATAATTTCACCCCTATTCGTAATTACGCTAAAACCGATGGCTATGTAATGACCAATGTCTTAGAGGCGTTTAAAAACATACTGTTTATTGCCCATACAAATGACTCTGCAACCAAGAGTTTATTTAATTACTTAACGGCAATTGTTGATGATATAAACGAGCATATTAGTAATCAATATGACCGAAAAGAAGTGACTAATATGCTCAAAGCAATCGCTAGGATCAGCCCTGAACAAGGAGAGCAGTTGCTGGTGCGGTTTAAGCACCAGCATGAAGATAGCTAGTCGCTTATTTATCCTCAATTAAGTAAATCGCATAACTAGAAGCGCTAATTACTAACTCACCAGCATGGTAAGCGTCTGGCACAAAACTCCCCGATTCAGCGTCTACCATGTTGGCCATTTTGGCTCGCATATAAGGTTGTACATTCGTCTCTATTGGACTCATTGATGCACTGTATAGACCTTTAATTTTTACATCAAAGTCAGATGCAAACTCTTCGGCAGCACTTTTTGCATCTTTAATTGCCATTTCTTGTGCTTGCTGCTTTAATTCTTGAAATCTGCTAGATACAAATTGAGTTTGATTTATTTCGTTAATACCGCCACTGACCAAGTTTTGTAACAGCTGTGGGTATTTATCAATTTCTTTTAACGTCAAAGATAAACTGCGTGAGACTCTAAAACCAACAAATTCTTGTTTATTGGTTTCGCGATTGTATTGGTTTTCTCGATGAATGCTTATTTGCCCAGCGTTAATATCTTTGTCTAATACACCGGCTTGTTTTGCAAGTTTAATTGCTTTAGCCATGGTTGTATCTGCTTGTTGTTTTGCGGCCATAAGATCTTTATTCACCTCAACAATACCAACATCAAGCATAACATTATCAGCAGCGGTCGTAATTTTTGCTTGGCCTTGAATATAAATGTGTGGGGCATCTGGTGTACTGGCAGCAAATACATTGAAACTAAATGCTGCGGCTAACAATGGTAAATAACGCATAAATATCCTTAATAGTTTTAGTTTAGTTATTAGATACGGTACGCGGTTAATTTAAAATGAACAAGCCTAAAAAAACAGGCCGAAGCCTGTTTTTAATCATTCAAACATTAAATGCTACAACGTTTGTAATTACGATATTTTGGTAACCAATAATTTTTATTGATTGCTGCCCATAACATGTCATCACTTATCTCTAGTGCAGCGCCCTCTTCGATGGCTTTTTTAGCAACGCCGAACGCAATGCGCTTACTCAATGTTTCAATTTCGGTGAGTGCTGGTAGCAAGCTACCTTTACCTGTGTTTGCGCGTGGCGACGACTCCGCTAATATTTCGCTCGATACCATGAGCATTGCATCGGTAATGCGCGTCGCTTTTGCTGCGATCACACCTAAGCCAATACCAGGGAAAATATAGCTGTTATTACACTGCGGAATGACAAATGTCTCACCATTGTATAGAACAGGTGCAAATGGACTGCCGGTAGCAACAATAGCACAGCCCTGAGTCCAATTAATTACGTCTTCAGGCAATGCTTCAACTTGTTTAGATGGGTTACTTAATGGGAAAATGATCGGTTGCGCGCAACTTGCGTGCATAGCACGAATAACTTGCTCAGTGAATAAACCGGGTTGCCCTGACACACCTATTAAAATATCAGGCTCGCCGCAGTGCATTACATCAAGTAGTGAGGCGTATTCACCGCTGTATATCCAATCAGCTAACTTATCTTTTGGCTGTGCAAGTGCTTGTTGGAAATCACGTAATCCTTCCATGCCTTGGGTTAACAAGCCAAAACGGTCAACCATAAATACTTGACTGCGTGCTTGTTCATCTGAAATACCTTCTGAGATCATTTGCGTAATGATTTGTTCAGCAATACCACAACCTGCAGAACCTGCTCCAACAAAAACTACTTTCTGCTCAGACAGCTTTACGTTCTTCACTCGACATGCAGCAAGTAAAGACCCAACCGTCACTGCGGCAGTTCCTTGGATATCATCATTAAAGCTACAAATTTCATCGCGATAGCGTTTTAATAATGGCATTGCATTCGGTTGAGCAAAATCTTCAAATTGTAATAACACATTTGGCCAACGGCGCTTAACGGCTTTAATGAATAGATCTAAAAATTCATCGTATTCATCTTGTGCAATACGTTTATGACGTGCGCCCATATACATAGGATCATTGAGTAATTTTTCGTTATTCGTACCCACATCTAACATCACTGGCAGCGTATACGCAGGGCTGATACCACCACATGCGGTGTACAATGATAATTTACCAATTGGGATCCCCATACCACCAATACCTTGGTCGCCAAGGCCAAGAATACGTTCACCATCGGTAACAACAATCACTTTTACTTTACCTTTGGTGGCATTACGTAAAATATCGTCAATCTGATAGCGATCTTCGTATGAAATAAATAGACCACGGGCACTGCGGTAAATATCTGAGAATTTCTCACAGGCATCCCCCACCGTTGGGGTATATATAATTGGCAACATCTCTTCAAGATGATCGCGTACTAAGCGATAATAAAGCGTTTCATTATTATCTTGAATCGCACGTAGATAAATGTGTTTGTTTAAATTGTCCTGAAAACTTGAATATTGTTGGTAACAACGTTCAACTTGTTCTTCAATTGTTTCATAGCGAGGAGGCAGTAATCCTGCTAGGTTGAAACTTTCACGCTCTTTTTGTGTAAATGCGCTGCCTTTATTAAGTAGTGGTGTTTCAATCAGACCAGGGCCTGAATGGTGGATATAAAGATAATTTGGGTCTGTATTTGTAGTCATAAGTCCAAGCTTAACGATGTCTTTAAGTTGCGATCTGCCATTATTGCCGTTGCATATTAAAAAGCAATGACATTCAACCTTGTCAGACCATTAAAAGAAAACATTCGATGTGTGCTTAACACACGAATAAGTGGTAATTGTACATTAATTCACGACGTCTATTAAGGCTTATTAGCAGGCATTTCATGCTCTTTAAGCACAAAATTGTGCTCACTTAAAGCCACCCCTTCGCGACGCGGATCAGCAGCACCAAATAAGGTATCGTTAGTTACTTCGACGGCATGAAGTCCAGAGTTTAAATCAACTACTTTCACTGTATGTCCGCGTTTTTGTAGTTCAGGAACAATGGCTTCTAACGCAGTCCCTTTCTCTACGCTGGTGTAGCTATTACGGTTGGTTATTCTTGGTAAGTCGATTGCTTGTTGCGCAGTTAATTGCCAATCTAAGACGCCTATTACTACTTGCGCTACATAATTGATGATGCGACTACCACCAGGAGAACCAACGACTAAGCGTAAGCTGCCATCTTGATTAAACACCATCACAGGTGACATGGAACTACGTGGGCGTTTTCCCGCTTCAACACGATTCGCTAATAATTTGCCATTTTTACGTGGTGATAATGCAAAATCGGTTAGTTGGTTATTTAGAATATAGCCGTTAACCATGACAGTTGAGCCAAATGCCATTTCTATTGAGCTGGTCATGGATACTGCATTACCTTCACTATCAACTATCGATACATGAGTGGTCGATGGTAATTCATAGGCATCATCTTGTGCGTAACTAAGCCGTGGACGAGGTTGACCTGCAACGGCTTTTTCATCCCGTTCAGTGATCAGTTTTGCTCGTTGCTCTACATAGCGTTTATCAAGTAACTCGTGAGTGGGAATATCAGCAAAGTCAGGATCGCCCATATACACATTACGATCAGCAAACGCTAACCGTGACGCTTGGCTAAAGTAATGCAAAGCCTGCGCTGAATTAGGTTTAAACTGCCCCATGTTCTTATCTTCAAGTAGCGCTAGTATTTGTAAAACAGCGACACCACCGCTGCTAGGTGGTGCCATAGAGCACACTTTATAGGCATGATAAGGAGTGCACACGGCATCGCGTTGCTTACTTTGATAGTTGGCCAAATCAGTTAAGGCTAACGTGCCTGGCGCAACGGGTGAATGAGTAACAGCATTAACCATCTGCTTGGCGTTGTCGCCTTTATAAAAAGCATCAATTCCTTCAATGGCTATCCGTTTATATAAATCGGCTAGCGGCTGATTCTGCTTAATTGTACCTATCGCAAGTGGCTTGCCATCTGGAAAAAAATAATCACGGATCACCGGTAATTTAGTCACCCCTGGGTTTATTTGCTTGGCTAGTAACGCATGTAACCGTGGTGAAACTACAAACCCCTGTTCAGCAAGTTCAATGGCCGGTTTAAATAACTCAGCCCACGCAAGTTTGCCATATTGTTTATGAGCTTTAGCAAAGGCATGTAATAAACCAGGTACACCCACTGAGCGCCCCCCCACCACAGCTTCTATCCACGGTGCCGCGTTGCCATTTTTATCTAGAAATAATGTTTCATCAGCATGACTTGGGGCCGTTTCGCGACCATCGAAACTGGTCAGTCTATTGTCCTGTTTGTCATAATGCAGCATAAAAGTACCGCCACCAATTCCTGAGGATTGTGGCTCGACTAAAGTGAGTACAAGTTGCGTTGCTATTGCAGCATCTACAGCGCTACCACCTTGAGCAAGTATTGCTTGCCCTGCTTTTGCTGCATACGGATTTGCCGCAGCAACCATAAACTGTTTACCCGTTACCTGCTGTTTGTATTGATGACCGGTTGCCGCTTCTGGTTCGCGAATTTCTCTCGGGGATTGGCTGGCTAAAATGGGTAAAGCAAGCAGCGTTAAACTAAAGGCAACACTACGCTGAAAAGGTAAAGACATAAAAAAGCCTGATTTGCATTGAGATATTTGGCATCTTAAAGTTAAACGGGCACAATATGCAAAATTTTACTATGAAAATAAGAATAAAATGGTCAATTTACCACTGCAACCGCGTTATATTTTACCCCCTTTATGTTTAATGGCATTGAGTGCTTTATTAGCGGCATTGAATTTAAACGATGTTTTAGAGTTTAATCGCCAATTAATTGAGCAAGGCCAAGTTTGGCGCTTGTTGACCAGCCAATACGTTCATGCAAATTGGCCTCACCTAGGGCTAAATTGTACGGGCATTATATTGATATGGGCGCTGCATGCCGAGCATACAAAACCGACGCAGTATGCACTACACACTGTGTTTTTGGCTGCTTGGTGCGGGATTGGTATTTATTACTTTTGCCCAGACATTCGCATTTATACCGGTTTGAGTGCGCTATTACATGGTGTTATTGTTTGGGGAGCAATTAAAGATATTGATGCGGGTATGAAAACGGGCATATTACTTTTTATTGGTATTTGGCTCAAAATTGCCTACGAACAATTGAATGGCCCAAGTGCGGAAGTTGGAAAACTAATCGCTTCACGGGTAGCCATTGATGCGCATCTGATCGGCGCAATAGGTGGAATTGTGTTAGCACTGCCTCTCGTTATGACTTATTTAAAAAAACGCCAAGCTTAAGCTT
>NZ_PNDT01000060.1:0-23236 GCF_005886375.1 Pseudoalteromonas sp. S1727 | reverse complement strand
GGCTTTATCGAGCAAGAATCTGGGCCTGACGTTTTCGCTCACTTTAGCGCAATCAGCGGTGACGGCTTCAAAACGCTAGCTGAAGGCCAACGTGTACAGTTTACTGTTACTCAAGGTCAAAAAGGCCCACAAGCTGAAAACATCGTTTGTATCTAAACTATTGTTTTAGTTAATACGTTTTAACGTATTAATAGCCCACCGATAGTAATTTATCAGTGGGCTTTTTTGTATATGCCGCGATAAATAGTAAATATTTGTCATTTCCCTTATTTAATTTTTGTTCGAATGCGCAGTTTAAAATATCACACTAAAAATTTTCACGGCCTTTGAGTTCAGTAAAATCACTCATAATCCATTTTTGATAACCCGCTCTGGTTTTTAGTAACTCAAACCACTGAGTTACGCGCGGTGGTAATGTTATTGCTAACCCCTGAGCTGTTAGACGATATAAAATAGCTCCCACACAAATATCAGCCAGAGTCATTTTACCACCGGCAAGATAGGGGGCATGGCTTAGCTGCTGTTCAATTATCTGTAAGCATTGCTCGCACTCTTGTATGTCCCGTGTGATTTGCTCCATACAACGGTTGTTTTGCGTTTTTCGGTAATAACCCCAAAATGTGGCCATAAAAGCAGGTTGAAAAATCACCTGTGACCAATCCATCCAACGCTCGTATAACGAACGCTGATAGGGCGATGCATAATACCAATCTGTCGTGCCATAACTTGCCGCCAAATAGCGTAATATGCTGTGCGACTCCCAAATAACATTCTCGCCATCAACCAATACCGGTACTTTTTGCAGCGGATTCAATGCTATAAAATCATTGTTTTCAAGGCCTCCGAAACGACCACCCACTTCAATATGTTGGTAACTCACGCCCAGCTCATCCAGAAACCAGAGTACTTTTTGCACGTTAAACGAGGTTGTTCTTCCATAAACTTTCATTGTCATTCCTATTATTGATAATCAACCAAACTGAGATTTTCTTTTTTACACACTTTAATAATCGACTCTCGCTTAGCTAAGTGGCGTAAATACTTGTTGAGGTACTCAAACGAAAGCGGCGGCTGTTTTAGTTCATCCGCCCATATCGCAAGCATAAATAAGTAAAAATCACTGATGCTGAGCTGCTCGCCAATTAAGTATGTTTGATTTTTAAGCTGTTTATCCAGTAAGGTTAATATATCGGCAATTCGCTCCTCTTGTGCAGCAACAATGGCACTGATATGACTGCTATCGATACTATGGCGCTGCGGATAAAAGTACACCATGAGCTCAGCTTGCAAAGTGTTAGTTAGATACATCATCCATTGCAAGCACGCAGCTCGATTATGCGCACCTATTTGCGGAATAAGCATTTTAGCGGGATGCGTTTCTGCTAAATGAATGCAAATAGCGGCACTTTCAAAAACGACTTGTTGACCGTCCACTAATGTGGGTATTCGCCCAGCGGGGTTCAAGGCTAAGTAACTGGCTGCTTTTTGAGCCTCGTTTTTTCTATCCACTAAAATTAATTCAAAATCGGTTTGCAGTTCTTCAAGAATAAAGTGCGGCGCCATACTGGCGTTGAGTGGGTAATAATAAAGCTTATACACAAGTCAGTTCCTTTGTTTTTAACATTTTATTTGTTGTCTAACACTTAAACTTCGATTGGATGAATCACTTAGTAGTTTACTCGATTACCTAAATAGTTAACAAGCCAAGCATTTCACCTTAGCTCGGGGAATGCAGTAATCATGCTATCGGTTCAACTAGCTTATGCTTTTTACAAACTAACTATCAGATTAATTGATTACCCCAATCGTTTTAAACATTGATCTAGATCTAGTTTTTAATCGTTAATCATCTATATTGAATTTATTAAATGAACTTCTATAAGACTGAGTTATCAACCAATTAAGTTAAATAGCAAGTTGGTTATTTTGAACTAAACTTTAAGCGTAGCTTTAATAGATAGAGTTTTTTTATTCCGATACAGGAGCTGAAAATGAGCAATTCAGGTGCGGGCAAATGCCCAATTATGCACGGTAGTAACACACAATCGTCAAAATCCAACACTGATTGGTGGCCGAACGCATTAAATTTCGACATTCTTCATCAACACGACACAAAAACCAATCCCTACGGTGATGATTTTAATTATGCCGAAGAGTTTAAAAAACTGGATCTTGAAGCGGTCAAAACAGATTTAATAAACTTAATGACGCAAAGCCAAGATTGGTGGCCTGCTGACTGGGGCCACTATGGTGGTTTAATGATCCGTATGGCGTGGCACTCAGCGGGGTCATATCGTTTAGCGGATGGACGTGGTGGCGGTGGTACTGCAAACCAGCGTTTTGCACCTTTAAACTCATGGCCAGATAACGCCAACCTCGATAAAGCACGCCGCTTGCTTTGGCCTATCAAGAAAAAATATGGTAACAAGTTATCATGGGCTGACTTAATTATTTTAGCCGGTAACATGGCGTATGAATCAATGGGTTTAAAAACCTTTGGTTTTGCCGGTGGCCGCGAAGATATTTGGCACCCAGAAAAAGACGTGTATTGGGGAGCTGAAAAAGAATGGCTCGCGCCAAGTGATGGTCGCTATGGTGATGTAGCCAAGCCTGACACTATGGAAAACCCATTAGCGGCAGTACAAATGGGCCTAATTTACGTAAACCCTGAAGGGGTTAATGGCCAGCCAGATCCATTAAAAACCGCAGCACAAGTACGTGAAACCTTTGCCCGCATGGCGATGGATGATGAAGAAACGGCAGCCCTTACGGTAGGCGGGCATACTGTTGGTAAAACTCACGGTAACGGTAGCGAAGACAACCTAGGCCCAGAGCCAGAAGCAGCCGATGTATTCGAGCAAGGGCTAGGTTGGAACAATCATAAAACCCGTGGTATTGGCCGCGATACCATGACATCTGGCATTGAAGGTGCGTGGACTACACACCCGACTAAATGGGATAACGGTTATTGCTACTTATTACTTAACTATGATTGGGAGCTTACCAAAAGCCCAGCAGGTGCGCACCAGTGGGAACCTGTAAATATTAAAGAAGAAGACAAACCTGTTGATGTAGAAGACCCATCAATTCGCTTAAACCCAATAATGACCGATGCCGATATGGCAATGAAAATGGACCCGACTTATCGCAAAATCATCGAACGTTTTAACGATGACTTTGAGTACTTTAGCGATGTATTTGCGCGCGCTTGGTTTAAGCTCACCCACCGTGACTTAGGCCCTAAATCGCGTTATTTAGGCGCAGATGTACCAAGTGAAGATCTGATCTGGCAAGATCCAATTCCAAGTGTCGATTACACCTTATCAGATACTGAAATAAGTGAGCTTAAAGATAAATTACTAAATTGTGGGATTGCAGCGAATGATTTGATCAGCACTGCATGGGACAGTGCTCGCACCTATCGTGGCTCTGATCACCGTGGGGGCGCAAATGGCGCACGTATTCGCTTAAGCCCACAAAAAGACTGGCAAGGTAACGAGCCTGAGCGCTTGGCTAAGGTATTAAGCGCACTTGAAAAAGTACAAGCGGGCTTAAGCAAACCAGTTAGTTTAGCCGACTTAATTGTACTTGCTGGTACAGCCGCCGTGGAACAAGCTGCAAAAGCAGCTGGAGTCAATGTGACTGTACCGTTTACACCTGGGCGAGGCGATGCCACTGACGAGATGACTGATGCAGAGTCTTTCGATGTGCTTGAGCCAATCCACGATGGCTTTAGAAACTGGTTAAAACAGGACTACTCAGTATCACCTGAAGAGCTACTATTAGAGCGCAGCCAACTAATGGGTTTAACTGCACCAGAGGTCACTGTGTTATTTGGCGGTATGCGTATGCTTGGTACCAACTATGGCGGCACTCAACATGGTGTATTCACCGATAATGTGGGTACTTTAACAAATGATTTCTTTGTTAATTTAACCGATATGAACAACCGCTGGGAGCCTGCAAGCAAAACGACCTTTAATATCGTTGAACGCAGCTCCGGCACCACTAAATGGACAGCAACACGTGTTGATTTAGTATTTGGCTCAAACTCTATTTTAAGAGCACTGGCTGAATTTTACGCTCAAGACGATAACAAAGAGCGCTTTGTGCAAGACTTTGTTAAAGCATGGGTTAAAGTAATGAATGCCGACCGCTTTGATATTTAATTAAAGCACTAAGCATATTTTCAGAACAACGCGAGAGTTAACACTCTCGCGCTTTTTATTTTCTTGTTCCAAAATATAACAAACTAAATCTTTAACAGTTGCTTTAGTTTATCAGCTCCTGCGCGGCTGGTACTGAGCTCTGACTTTTCTTCATCATTAATAATCACCATCAGCTTGCCGTTAAACCAACGTTGAATTTCTTTTATGTGATCAACATTTACTAGGTAGCTACGGTGAATACGCACAAAATTTTGAGAAGACAAACTGTGCTCTAGCTGATCTAAGGTATCACTTAAATGATGTAACGCTTTACCATCGTGTGCAAAACTATTGCCCTGCTCTGATTTAATAAACTTAATATCAGCGGGAGATAATAAAAAAATTCGCTCACCACTTTTACTAATGAGTTTATTAAGTTTATTGTCGCTTAACTCGTACTGTGCTTTATCCGATCCATTGTTAACCTGTATCACAGCTTGTTGTTGAGCAAGCTGTTGCTGCGCTTTTGCCAAGGCTTTTTTAAGTCGAGCGATAGGAAACGGCTTTAATAAATAGTCAACTGAGGCATATTCAAATGCCTCTATAGCAAATTGATCATACGCTGTGGTATAGATGATCAACGGTTGATGGTTTAGTAAATCAACAAGCTCTAAGCCATTAATTTCTGGCATTTGAATGTCCAGAAGGGCAACGTCGGGCTGTAGCTCATTGATCAATGAAATAGCTTCTTTACCATTTGTTGCAATGCCAACAACGTCAATATTATCCATTAAACTAAGCTGATGAGTGAGTTTTTCTCGTGCCGGCAATTCGTCATCTGCAAAAACCAAACGTAATTTACTAACAGCTTCACTCATAACGCTAACTCCAAACAAACCACTGCGCCGTTATTATTACTCAAATTTATTTTACTATTACCTAACTGGTTAACCCGTTGCTGGATATTCTTCATGCCAACACCGGTGCCATAACCATGCTTTAACACATGCTCATTAAACCCAATACCGTTATCGCTGACTTTCACTCGAACTAGGTTATCAATAACAGTAAGTTCTATATTTACAGTTAAGCTGTTTTGCTGAGCATTATGCTTAATCGCATTTTCAATAATAGGTTGAATAATGAGAGGCGGAATATGAATACTTTTTAGCTGCTCAGGTAGGGTGTAATTTACCTGCAGTTTTTCACCAAAGCGGGCTTTTTCAATATTTAAATACTTCTCGATAATGGCAAGCTCTTGCTCAAGCGGGATCAATGTTTGTTCTGCTGTATCTAATGAATACCTGAGTATATCAGCAAGTTCATGCAACACTTCGTCTGCTAAATCAGGGTTAGTGTGAATATAAGCTGAGATAGTATTGAGGCTATTAAACATAAAATGTGGGTTTAGCTGATAACGTAACGTGGCAAGCTGTGCTTTTTTGCGCGAATGCTTCTCAGATGCAACCTTTTTTTTGCTCTCAATATAAATACAAATACAGTAAATACATGAGCCCCAAATTAAGCCATTAAAAATAACAAAAACACCAAGCGGCCTATAATCATCATATAAGCTAACGAGTACGTGATCGGTTATTACATTACCAGTGGCCATAAATACCACCGCAATTAACCACTCTAGCGCTATTTTTTTATTACCATTTTTTCGCAGCTGAAAAATTAATGCCGCCGCCGCCCATACAGGGACCCAGTAAAAAGTAACAAACCACACGAGTGAAGCTATAACAGTATCAATTGAGATAGGTGCTGAGTTACTAATAACAATGGCTAGCGCATAGGCAATATCAACAATGAGTAGTAAACAAAAACTGTATTTATAAAAAGGGTGTTTAAACATAATTAGGATTCTTTTTTAAAAACCATAGCAAATAAACAAGGCCAAAACCAAACTTATTGATTATGGCCTTAGCTGTTTAATAGTAACTAAACTCTTTAATTTCTAATGTATTGTTTAATATAGTGTTGGCTGCGCCTGGCATTTTTCGCCACATAACGTTGAATCCGGTAATCTTTTGTGCCGACCACGTAACAGAGTTACCAAAGCCAAACTGCTTAAATTCACTAAAAGGGATTTCGATTGTACGCCATTGTTCACTCGGTTTGGCTAATACACTAAAGTTGTCCCAGTCTTTTACATCACTGTGATAGATTGCCAAAGCAAATGGTACTGTTGACCCTTTGTAAGTTAGTCGCACACCGGTATAGGCTGATGCATCGACTGGCTGCGGGTATTTAATTTCAGCTCCCGCCCAAGCTCCAAAATTGGTAGGTTTAGCTACTGCCGTATTTATCGTCAGGCTGTGTTTATTTACCGTTAACTCTACGCTGGATTGGCCGCCCATTACCGCATCACTTAAACCTTGCCACGGCGATTTACCATCAAAATCATCGATAAAACGTTGTGCAGTTGTACTATGTGCAGTTTTATTACAGGTAGGCCCTTGTGGCTCAATAGCTGCATTCTCTGCTATAAGTTTTTCGCGGTTAACCTGCTCGCCCGATTTAAAAACCTGTGAAATAGAATGAATGGCGCTTATATCTTCAATTGGATTTTGCTCTAGCAAGATAAAGCTTGCCTCAAAACCCGTTGCTAACTGGCCTATGTTATTACTTTGATTTATTGCTTGCGCACCATTTATCGTTGCAGCATCAATAATCTGTGCATTTGTTAAGCCCGCTTTTTTAAGCGCATCTATTTCATTGTGCAAGCCTAAACCATGCAACGTATAAGGGTTCCCTGCATCTGATCCAGTTCCAATTACAACACCCGCTTGATGTAATTGCTGAATATTAGCGTAGGCAATACTGCGTGCTTGCCAGCTGTGATCTTTCCATTTTGATGGCTCAGGGACGTTCTCAAATAAGCAGCCTTGCAGTTTATTTGGTACGGGTTTTAGTAACTCTGTTTGCGAGCTTAATGCGTGGTTATGCCTTTCATCGCTGTGATTATGATAGACCGCAAGAGTAGGAATATACATCACCTTATTTTGTTTCATTAAGGCAATAAACTCATCATCTATCGCTTCACTATTAATACCGTGAGCAAGCGCAGTAGCACCCGCTTTTATCGCTCGTTTACCATCTGCTAAAGTGGATACGTGCACAAAGTAAGGGAGACCAGCTGCTTTAGAACGCTCACCAAGCTGTGCTAACTGGCTATCTGTAAGGGAGCTGCCAGTCCCCCCAAATGTTTCAATCACTGCTTTAGTAAGATGTGGATTAGTCGCCAGGTGCTTTTGCCATAATCCATCAATATCGCTGTCATTACTGATCTCATAGACGCTACCACCAAATTGAGTGCCATGACCCCCAGGATTAGTAAATAAGGTGCCAGCATAAAATAAATTAGGCGTGAGCTGCGTCGCGTTTAATTTTTCCGCTTCATCAAGGGTTTGTTGAAATGAAAACAAATCAACAATATTCGTCACGCCTAAATACAAATTAGCATTAAAATGCGACTTTACCGGTAAATATTGAAACTCTGTAAAATTGCTCCCTGAAGAACCTAAATGTACATGCAAATCAATCAGTCCGGATAATGCAAATTGGTTTTTCGCGTTAAAGGTTTTATCAGCCTGCTGCTTCTCGCTCGACGCTTTAGTAATGTTTACTATTTTTCCGTCATCAATATACAAACTACTAGGCGCTGAAAAACTTTGCGATTCATACTGGTATACACGTACGTTATCAACTCGTAAGTCCATGGCGTGTACGTTGAACTGAGCGACTAGGCTTAATCCGATGAGTGTTTTTGTTATAGGTCTTGTTATAGCTTTCATTTTAAATTCCTTATCAACATAATTTCTGAGCTGTTGATATGAAATTTAGCGCTTTAAACTGCCTCATTCAGTAATGTTTATTTGAACCGACACGATCTGCCTTTGAATCGACATAAACCTCTTTTAATAACTTCCCCCCTTTACCTGAATCTTTTATCTCTGCTGTAAACCCCCGTTACGTTTTGATTAAAAATACCGCAGAACAGGGGGCTGCTAACGATTAAATATTGATGTGTGAAGCAAGCTCCATGGCTTGTTTGTAAGCATTTGCTAGTGATTGTTGATGACGCTCATCAGCAAATTCCTGATACTCTGAGGCAATTTCATAAATAGTGCTCACGCCTAAATATTTGCTCAAGGTACGTAAATGGGGCACTAAATGACTCATACGCTCACGTATGCCGCCCTGCTCAAAGCCAAATTCACCCGTTGAAGTGATCACAACCAATGTTTTACCACCGAGCAAAGGCTGTAATGGAAAGTCACCACGGGCCAGATCAAAGTCAAAGGTTTTGTTGATACGTATCACTTGATCGAACCACGCCTTTAGTTGGGCGGGCATACCGTAGTTATACATAGGCGAGGAAATCACAATGATATCAGCGGCTGCAATTTCAGCGATATATGTGTCTGACAAGGCCAGTAACTGTTGTTGTTCTGCAGTCTTTTTATTGTCAGGAGTAAATACCGCGCCGATCCAGTCTTGGGTAATAAAAGGCGGCGGATTCATGCCTACATCACGATAAATATACTCATCTATGCTTTGCTGCTGAGTAATGCTCTCTATAAAACACTTAGCTATATTTTTAGAGATTGAATCGTGATCTGGATTGTCATTTTTAACGGCTCTGATGCTTGCATCAATGTGTAATAGGGTGGTCATACTGTTTATCCTGTTAGTAAGTGTGCAGTAATCATCTAACTAACAGCGGCTTTTCACAAACGAGTTAACCTCAGCTATAAGTAAGTTATACTCATCTATAATTAATTTCATCATTTGCGAACATCACTTATGCAAGTCTCACTACAAGCGCTGAAAGCCTTTGAATCAGCGGCACGTTGGCAGTTTTAAAGCCGCCGCGGATGAACTCTCAATCACGCCAACCGCGATTTCGCACCATATAAATAACCTTGAGAACCGTTTAAATGTGGATTTATTTTACCGCCAAGTAAGAAAGGTAGCCCTCACACCCACTGGTGAATATTTAAGTGCAGCCACAAGCGACGGCTTTAATCGCATAGACCAAGCCTTAGCAACTGTGCAAGCCACAGGTAGAACCGTTAAAATCACCACCACCTCGTCACTCGCTGCGCTACGCTTAATACCTGCATTACAGGAGCTATCGGTCAGCCAGCCTAATCTTGAGGTGGATATATCAACCAGTGAAGCCGTTGATAAACAATCTCACACCTTACCCATTCGCTTTGCTCAGCAGAGCAATATAAACGCTGATGACATTATAAAAACCGAGCAATTTAATGTATTCGGCTCATACAAAGCCACCGATGTGCCTTGGCAAAATGGCCCCATTACGCTCTATACAACAAAATGGAAAAACAACGCGCTGAGTGAGCCACCACTTAAACAATGGCTTACTCAAAACAACTTAGATCCTGCGTTATTTAGTATTAAAACCTTTGACCAAGAACTGTTTGGCATTCAAGAAGCCATGGCAGGCTCAGGACTGGTATTTTGTTCAACCACGCTAGTACAACGATTACTAAATACCGAGTTACTTAAAAGCTTTAATACTCATGCAGTTGAATCTGAGTTTTGTTACTACGTACCCAATAAGCAGCGCTTTCAAACCAGAGACTCCCGCCTAGTTTTAGAATGGGTAGAAGGGTTGCTGAATTAGTAATGCTAGTTAGGTTAGTATTGACATGAATTCACAATTTATTGTGAATCTATGCTATTCCATGGTTATTTATTGAGTAATTCACAGAATACTGTGAATTTACTCTTTATTTAATTACTTCCTTTTTTAATTCACAAAATATTGTGAATTATTAGCTTTTCAGTACTTTTTTAACTATTATTCACAAATCACTGTGAATGTAGAGTTGGTAATGGAAGTCACAATAAAGTCAGCAAAACAATTAGGCAAATTAGCAAGCATTGTGAGGAAAAGCCAAAAGCTTGATCAAAGAACAGCGGGGGACTTCTCCGGTATTAGTATCAATACGGTAAGTGACTTTGAAAATGGCACAGGTTCGCTGTCAATTGGCCGCGCATTCGATTTAATGGAAGCTTTAGGGTTAGAGGTAAAAATAGATGTGGTTATACCTCAACACGATGAAAAGGCTAAAAATAAATTAATAACGCAAATCCAGAGCATGGTGGCTGGCCATGAATAATAGGTCACTCGATGTTTATGCTGGCAAACAGCTCATGGGCCAATTACAAGATAGTAACGGCTTTTGGTCTTTCAAAATAGGACTATGGAATCAGTAAAGAAACTAAATGATTAAGCAATAATTATGAGGTTTAAAATTTGCCCAAATCAAAACTAACTCATAAAATAATTTAAAACATTTCTAGGGAAAGCAATGAGGAAAACTTTAAACGATCATGGACTAATCATCATCCTCACTTTAATCTCATTGTTAATGTTAGTATTAACTAACCAGATTTTAGATAACAATAATGTTTGGTACTCTATATTAACTAGTATTGGCTCAGCAATGATAGCTGGTGTAATTTTATCAATAACTGTTGAAAAAATATCATCTGAGCATAGAGAAACACAGACAAAACAAGCTGTATCAGAAATAAAAGAAAACTTATTCAAGGCAATTTATGGTAGATCTCTCCCTAGTGTAATTTTTAACGAAGTTGAAGAATCCTTACTAAAATCAGATGTAATTAGGCGTAGGTATACTGTAGATTACATAATTAAGGAGCTTGAGGGTTCTAATGATCACTTTCTTTGTATGGTGTCATCATCTTATGAATTAGAAAACATTTCAAATAGAGCGATTCACCAGAAAGTACATTTTGGCTTAGAAGCCTCTGTAGACAAAAAATACAGCAGGTACACAAAAATTACCTCCTTCCAGTGTGATGGACAAAAATATGAGTGTGATAATCGAGATGATGAACATCAAGTCTATATCGAAGTAAAAGTAAAACTTAAAGCTGGAGACCGAATTAGAGTAAATATGCAGGGTCAGCTTGTTAAAAGAGATACAGACTCTGAGTTGTGGGCATCATTAATACCTTCTGATGGTATGACGCTAAGAGTCACAAGCGCTATTGATAACTTAGATATTGATGCAAAAATTAATAACTCACAGCCCTTAGAAGTCATTTCAAATGATCCAGATTCAGGTACTTATCATTGGGATCATGCGAATGGGATATTTCCATATCAATCAGTCGTATTTTGGTGGTCAAGAAAAACTAGCTAGTATTTAAAGAAAAGTCACGCTAATATAGGTGTTAATAGAGTAGTAAAACACTAAACATGAAGGGGGAGTAATAATGAATAGAAAAATTAACTGTATCGGTGGCGGTTCGAGTAATTAAGATCAACCCCAGCAAAAAATAATAGAGCCAGCATAGTTATGCTGGCTTTTTAGTCTCTAAACTAACTAATTTAATCACTTATCCAATAAGTTCTTTTCAAAAAACTCAGCCATCATGGTGTGATAGTGCAGGGCGGTGCCTTTGCCTTCACTTAGGCTGTGTGAACGGTTAGGGTATGAGAAAAACTCAAACTGTTTGTTGTGCTTAACGAGTTCATCAATTAAGCGCTCTGAGCCTTGGTAATGCACGTTATCATCGCCAGTGCCGTGAATAAGCAATAGCTTACCCGTTAGGTTGTTAGCAAACGTGATAGGCGAAGTGTTATCGTAGCTTTCTGGGTCGGTATTTGGGTTACCCGCATAACGCTCTTGGTAAATGGTGTCGTATAAACGTATATCTGGCACTGGCGCTGAGGCAATCCCCACTTTAAATTTATCACCATGGCGGAACAATAAGTTAAGGGTAGAGCTACCGCCTCCTGAGTGACCCCACACGCCAACACGGTCTGTGTCGATTACATCCCAACGTTTAGCCATGGCATCGAGCGCATCAACTTGATCTTGCACGGTAATTGATCCGATTTTTTTATAAATCGATTTGCGCCAATCGCGGCCTTTGGGTGCGCGTGTACCACGGTTATCAACCGATGCCACAATAAAGCCTTTTTGCGTTAACAGTGATTTATACAAGTAGCTATTGCCTTCCCAGCGGTCTTGTACTGTTGAGCCCCAAGGTTCACCGTATACGTAAAACACGATCGGGTATTTTTTACTTTTATCCATGTTCTCTGGGAACATAATGTAGCCGTCAAGCTCGGTGCCATCCTGCGCATTCACTTTAAAAAACTTATGGCTTGGTAAGCTTTGCTTAGCGAGTTTTTCTTTCAGCTCGTTATTTTCAACTAAGGTTTTTACATTACTGTGATTGCTCACTTTAATGATTTCTTTTGTTGGTGGGGTGCCAAATTTAGAATAGCTGTGCATTGCCCATGAGGCATCTTTTGACATGTAATAGCTGTTTGAACCTTCAAACTCCTCAGGGGTTACACGCACAGGTTTGCTGCTACCATCAAGTGGTGTGCGATATAAATAGCGCTGGCCAGGATTCTCTGGCGAGGCAATAAAATACATGACATTTTTTTCTTCATTGATAGTAAGCATATCAACAATATCGTAATCGCCAGGCGTTAGGTCAATAATGGTTTTACCATCGCGCGATACACGATAAAGATGACGCCAGCCGTCACGTTCGCTATGCCAAATAAAGAATTTGCCGTCTTTTGACCAGTTGGCTTTATAAAACCATTCGATAAACGCATCGTCTTTGTCTTCTAAAATTTTAGTCAGTTGCTGCTTTTGCCAGTCAAATAACCATACCTTGTTGTGACTTTGTGGGCGGTTTAAGTCTTGGATCATTAATTCATCCCCAGTGCCTGCCCAGCTGATACGTGGAATGTAGCGGTCGCGATTATCACCTTCAAGTTTGGCCCAGCGGGTTTTCTTATCAGCAAGGCTTACCACGCCAACACGAACAGCAGAGTTAGTTTCACCGGCTTTAGGATATGGGAACTCTTTGAGAGTAGGGTAGAGGTCATCTGTGTTGTTGATCATAGTGAAAAATTTAACGTCACTGGTATCAAGCTGCCAATAGGCGATTGATTTGTTATCTGGGCTCCAACGAAAGCCATCAGCAATGGTAAATTCTTCTTCGTATACCCAATCAAAGTTGCCATTTACAATGGTGGCGCTGCCATCGGTTGTAAGGGCAATTACGTCATTGTTGCCAACCGCTTGCATATAAATGTTGTTATCGCGCACGTAAGCCACTTTTGAGCTATCTGGCGAGAATTTAGCAAACATAAGCTTTTTAGGCTCAACGTCTGCACCGCCTAATTGTTGTAATTGATTAGTCTCAAGATTGAGTAACCAAAAGTCACCGCGGCTGCGTGAGCGCCAAACTTGCTCGCTGTTGGTAAATACCATTAGCCATTTACCGTCTTTTGACCATTGGTAGCTTTCGATTGCAAATGGCTCGTCTGCCCCCTCTGGCAATAACTTTTCAAACTCAACTAATACTTTACGGCCCGTACCATCAGCATTGTAAAACACAATGTCGTTGCCTTTTACGCCGTGCTCTTTTTCATCATCTGCTTTAGCATTATCAGCGTCTTCTTTTTTGTTTTTCTCGCTCTCACGTTCTTCAAGTACGGTGTAGCCAGTGCCATCATCAAGCCATTTAAAGTACGTGCTACGCTGTGCTTTAAAGTATTTATCTTTATAGATTTGCTCAAGGGTGAGTGGGTTACTAACTTGGCTCATTACTGTACTCCCAGTGGTATTTTGCGTTACAGAGCAACCTGATAACGTAAGTCCGGCGAGTACCGACAGTACTAAAGCCGAGGATTTGAGTAGTTTCATGTGGAGATCCTAAAGTGAGGTAATGCTTTTGTTATTGTTAAAGATGTCTTGCGATAAGCTTACTTTAGCAAACTTTGTCAGCTAATTGTTGATAGCTTATCGCAGCGATCTATACAACCACCTCAAATATTGCATGCAATATACAAAATTAGCAATTGTTTTTATGTAGTAACCAGACTAACGCATTAGCAGGCTCAACGCCTTTAATACCATTTTTGATACGCTGGCACTTTATTAGCTCAAGCGTATAAACACGGTGGTAATGATCAAAGACTTCTTGAGCACTCACACTGTAAGGCGTGCCATCCCGTTGAGATTGATCATATACACAACAGATGAGCAGTTGTGGGGCATTATGAGTGATCTTAGTTAAATGAGCAGTATATTTTCCTCGTAATGCTAAAGGTAAAGCCACTAAAGCCCCGCGATCATATATTGCATCAACAACGCCAACTAACGTGGTAGTTAAAGCAAAAATGTCTCCCACCCAAATAGCGAGGTTATGTGCTTGATAAAGTTTTAGTGCGCCATAAGTTGTGACTGTGGCAATTAAAGCTAATGAATCAAAAAGCTGGATTATTGCATCTTCGCTTAGTTCGCTCCCTACAACCTTAAATTGCTGTTCGAGTAACCAAGCAATATCGTTTGTTTTTCCACAAAGTGGCACGAATACTCTGCCATTATGTTTTACATTTAAGTTAGTAAAATAACGATCTAAAAATGGATTCACTTCTTGCTCATGAAAACCAATGTCGTTATTTTGCCATCGTTTTAGCCAATAATTATTCGACATGCTACCCCTCAAAATATCACTAATAAAAGTGCACTGAAATAAAGACCAATACCGAAGACACAATGTGCTGCGCAACTTTTGACTCTAGCAAAAACAGGCTTTTCAGTGTTGCGGGCTGCAATACCGAGCCCTAAAGCAGGTTGCATAACAAGAAATGGCATACATACTGTTAGCAAACCAAATAACAAGGCCTGCCAAAAAGTGGGCGATTCAAGCCAATTGTTTGGCATCACCATTAAGAATACCAAAGCAAAAATGATCCCTACTAAATAATGTATAAGCCAACCTAACGCACACTCCTTATTTTGTGCCTTAGCCTTGCCAATAGCAGTATGCCTAAATTGGCCTGTGCGCATTAAACTCACCCAGCGACCTACCAAACAAAAGTTTAACGACGACACCGCAAATACTTTAGCAAGCATGAAACTCCATACATCGAGCAATAGCGTTGCACCAATGCCCATAACAACCACCGAAACCCAATCAATGCTTTCAAACATTAAGATTACCCTTTGCCAAGAAAACGTGGCTACAATGATATAGACTTACAAAAACGTTAAATACAAAGCTTTAATCAATCTTAAATTGCAAAAGTGGAATTATGTTAGACGATATAGTGTTATTTGTGCATATAGTGCAACAAGGTGGTTTGTCTCAAGCTGGGGAGTACTTATCACTCCCTGCGGCAACAGTGACACGGCGCCTGCAACGCCTTGAATATCGGCTTGGGCAAAAGTTACTGCATCGCTCGGCGCGCCAGTGTACCTTGACTCAACAAGGCCAAGTTTACTATCAAAGCTACGTCAGTTTAGTTGAGCAATTTGAACAAACCAGCCATCAACTTAACCAACAAAAAGAGCAACTAAGCGGTAAGCTTAAAGTGCTTGCGCCACTGAATATTTGTCATGGTTTTTTAAGGCCTATGTGGTTATCGTTCACTAAAGAATATCCCGATATTCAATTAGAGCTTATTTTAAGCAATCAACTTGAAGACATAATAAAAAACCAAGCCGATTTAGCCCTAAGAATAGGCCCACAGGAAGATTCGCTATTACAGCAAAAAAAGCTCGGGCAAGCCGATGCTATTTTGGTGGCTACTCCAAGCTATTTAGCCAATAGCACTAAGTTAGAGCAGCCAAGTGACCTAAAACAGCACCGCTTGATTGGCACTACACTAAGAAATAGCTGGCCACTTACTAATACCCAGACTCGCGCCAGTTATACACACATGTGCCGTTTTAGTAGTATTTATAACGATACGGGGTTTGTGAAATATCAACTGTGCGACCATCAAGGGGTGGGATTACTGCCGCGATTCGAAATTATAAACGAGCTTAAAACTGGTGAGTTAGTGAGAGTGTTACCTGCTTGGCAAGGTCTACCAAGGGAAATTTTTGCTATTTGGCCAAGTGGGCGTTTACTTAGTAAAAAATCGGTTTGTTTACGTGATTACATGCACGCATTTATACAACAGCAGCTCCCAGAAGGTTAAGTATTTTTGTGCCACTGATATTCCATTTGCTTTGCCGTAAGCTCGGCATGTTCTGGGCTTATTAACTCTGATACCAATTGTAAGCTCATATCAATACCCGCAGAAATACCGCCTGAGGTGGTAAATTTACCTTGTGATACCCAGCGTTTATTTGCGATCACATTTAGGCTTGGAAACATAGTGGTGAGATCAGTTTGATCTTCCCAATGCGTCGTAACCGTTAAACCATTGAGTAAATCTGCTTTCGCTAATAAAAATGCTCCCGTACAAACTGAAGCAACTTTACTAGCAGCGCCTGCGGTTTTTCGTATCCAGTTTATTACGGCTGGTTTTTCAAGCTCATGGGTATGCACACCACCAACAACTATGAGCAAATCAATAGCAGGGTGATCAGCAAAACTGTAATGGGGGTTTACAGTGAAACCACCGCGCGCCATAACCGGTGTATTGCTTTTTGCAATAAGGCACACCTGCCAATCATTATCAGCGAGTCGTTTAGCAGTGCTAAACACTTCAAATGGGCCTGAGAAATCCAGCACTTCGGCATCATCGTAAATATAAATCCCTATGTTCATAATTTGATTCCCTTATGCTTTAGCTTCATTGGCATCAAACATTAAACACTACCTTGCGTTTCAATTACTAAAATACGCGCTTCACCCACAGGGTGGGCTACGTGTTCAGTGCCTATTGAGGCATAAAAAATATCACCACTTTGCAGCACCGTTGAGTGCGTTTCGCCATCTTGCTTATAAAACATTTCAACTTCACCATCAAGTACTACAAAGACTTCTTCACCATCATTAATGTGCCATTTATATGGCTGATCAGTCCAATGTAAGCGGGTCGTAATGCCATTCATGTTGGCAATATCTTTAGCTCCCCACGCTTTTTCTGCGGTAAACTCTTTACCACGAATGATCTGCATACAATCCCCTTATTCATCTAGCTCTAATTGCGCCCGCTCTAAGATTTCAGCAGGTAACTCTTTTTGTACTGATACGCCAAGCTCTTTAAACTCAGAGGCTTGCTTAATTAGGTTACCTTTACCGCGATATAACTGAGAAAACGCTTTGTCGTAGCTTTCTTTGGCTTTATCTAATTGCTTACCAACACCTTCCATACTGGTTAAAAAGCCGTTGAGTTTACTATAAAAACGCTCGGCGCGATTAGCCAGCTCTTTAGAATATTTCGTTTGCTCTTCGAAACGCCATAACTGCTTCACTATATTTAAGCTGGTTAACAGAGTGGTCGGGGTAGCAACCAGAATGTTCTTCTCTATCGCTTGTTGGTAAATATCGCTTTGGTATTTAAGCGCCTCAACAAACGCTGATTCTATTGGCACAAACATAATAACGACTTCAGGGGAGTTAAGCCCAGGTAAGCGGTCGTACGATTTGCTGGCAAGTTCATTAATACGTGCTTTAACCGCCTCAACATGCTCTTTAATTGCTTGTTGAGCCTCTAGCTCATTATCGGCATTAACATAGCGAGTATAAGCGTTTAGCGATGTTTTAGCGTCAATCACTAAATGGCGACCTTGCGGTAAATATACCACTACATCGGGGCGTAAACGGCCATCTTCGGTATTAAACGATACTTCGCGCTTATAATCACTACCGGCTCGCAGCCCTGCGCTGTCAAGCACGTTCTCAAGCATTAACTCGCCCCAGTTACCTTGGGTTTTCTTTTGCCCTTGTAGTGCGTTGCTGAGCTTGTCAGCTTGTTCGGTGATCGCTTGGCTTTTCGCTTGTAAATGCAGTAACTCTATTTTAAGTGCTTCACGCTGTTTTACGTCTTCAACGTGGATTGATTCTAGTTTATCTCTAAACCCCTTAAGCTCACCTTGCACAGGTTTTAATAGCTGCTCAATGCTTTCTTGGTTAAGGGTTTTAAATTTTTGGGATTTGTCTTCAAGAATTTGATTGGCGAGGTTTTCAAATTCTTTTTTAAGCTGCTCTTTACTGTCTTTAATATGTTGCAACTGCTGTTCAAAATGACTTTGCTTTTGTTCAAGCATGGTACGCATGTTATTGAGATCAACATTTCGCGCGTTATATTCCCCCCGCAAAGTGGTTAATTCTGCTTCTGCTTTTCGCCAATAATGACTGTATTGCTGACTTTGCTTTTCTTGCTCAGTACAGCGAGTTTTATAGTGCTGAGTTTCGTCGCGTTGCTCTTGATGGCTTTGCTGAAGGAGATCATGTTCATCTGCAAGGGCAACATACTGCTGCTGCTTATCGTTAAATTGTGTTTGGGTTAATAACAGCTGCTGTTGTTGCTCATTAATTTGCTGTAATAGTCGCTTACGTCGACCTGCATAAACGGCACTTAAAAGCGCTGTAGAGGTGGCAAAACCAACGCCAACACTTATCCAATCAATACTCGTAAGTAGCTGTATATACATAAATTAAACTTAATTAACCAAAAGACACTTCATCATAACGAATATTAAAACCTCTAGATAGGCGTATTTAGCTAAGTGAACTAAAAATATTACATAGCATTACAAATCACTTGCGTAAGCTCGTTTTCTGAAAAGTTTTCTTCTACACTGAAATGCAATGATTAAGAATGATTAAAAATAACGACTCCTCAACACAAGGATTGATCACATGAACGATATAAAAACCCCTAATATTGAAGTGCAGTGCAAACCTGACAACTACTTTTCAGTTAAAACACTCACCGTTTTACCCCATACTCAAGAGAATTGGCTGACGTTTTTTAATCATGAAGCGACACCAACAGAAGAACTCAGTGTGTATTTTAATAACGGTAGCGATGCTCACCTCAAGAGTATTGAAAAAAAACAGTATCTAGAACTAATTATAAATATTGATCCTTCCGTAGCCGATGACTGGGAGTTTTACGGAAATGGCGTTGAGTACTGTGGCGCTGATAGCAACTGCCAATATAATATTTCCACACTCATCATGGATGACGACACTTTAGTGTTAAGAATTACGCAAGTTGAGCCAACCTATGAATTTATAGGCGCCGACAAAGACAACCTCGATCAAGTAATTGAGGTTACAGAAGGCCAAGAGACTGAGTATTTACCTATCTCGTTTAGGTATACAGCTAAACATATCCCTTCGGGAAAAATTTATATGTCGCAAGACCCTAAAATAGTGGTGCGTAGACCAGGCACTCTCTAATTTAAAACACTGCGACAGCTAAAAGAAGGGTCATATTGCTGCATTAACACAATAAACTCTTCTTTTTGGCACCATGGTGTAAACCACGGTAATGTAAACCACATAGGGTGATAGCCTATAGTAAGCGATTTTTCTATATACATGATTGCTGACTGAAATTCACCAATCACACTATAAACAAGTGCTGCAGTAAACACGTATTCGTAATGTTCGGCAGCAATACTGATGGCTTTATTGAGTGCCTGCAGTGCCAATTTTGCTTCACCTAGTTGGCTATATGCTTGAGCCGCTTCTAACAGGCTATCTAAAGTCTGCTGTGATTGTGTCAGTTCAATTACTTTTAAATAGTTAATAGGATAGGATTCATTGAGTTCAAGGGACTTTTCTATATCCGCTAGGTTAAGCCGATAACTAACATGCTCAGGGTTCATATCAACCGCCTGCTGGGCAACGATTAAAGCTTGCTCAAACTCTCCTTGTAAAGAATACGCAATACTTAAGTTACTTAAATCAATGCTTTCAGCTTTAACAGCTATAGCTTGTTTATACTGCTCGATTGCAACACTTAAATCCCCCTCTGTAAGCGCTATATCTGCCAGTAATTGGTTGGCCATATAGTTTTGCGGGCTAATACTAATTACCTCATTAAGCAGTTTTTTGGCTTCAACTATTTTACCTTGCCACCACAACACTTGCGCTAAGTTCTGCTTAATTCTTGGATTAGCACGTATTTCTAACGCAGACTCAAAGGCGTGCTGTGCCTCGGCTAATTGATCCTGCTGTAAATATAATAAACCTTGTAGCTCGTAAAGTGTTAGCGGACTTGCACCCACTTGCTCAGCTTTGGCTAAATACTGTTTTGCAGCATGCCAGTCCTGCTTAGCAACAGCAATAAGCATAGCGCTTTTAACAAATGCAGGGGTATTTTGATACTCAGCAGGAGCATTAAACAACAGCTTCCTAGCAATCTCTAAATAATCGCTTTGCTGTGACTGCTGATATAAACCAAGCGCCACTTCGCGAAGTAATTCATAGTTAGCGTATAACTGAGGAGTTAATTCAATCGCTTGGGATATTTGATTAAGTAACTCATCGCTATATTCACCCGCTAACTGAACTTGTTGGTATAGCTCTATATGTTGTTGTTGTACTTCATCACTAAGCTGTGCCAAGGGGATATATTTGCTATTAAAGTCAGGGAATAACGCCGTTAATTGCTGAGTACTTAACTGATACATTTGACTGTAATTATCAATCACAATAGGCCATTGCTTTCGCGCTTTAACTGACCATTTTGGAGCCTCTAAACGCTCTAACGTTAAATAGCATTGTGGCTGAATACAATTAAGTTCTGCTGTCACGACTTCTTGTATACCTGTTGCTTGGCTAAGCTTATTTAACTTATCGATAAACGTCAGTTCAGCGCTGGCTCCTTGCTCTATTATTTCGATTTCATCCTGTGAAATAAGGTTTAACCGCTTACTATTAATAATCCCTTGTCTGATCGCATCATCAATAGTCGCTTTAAGCATGCCTGTATCCACAGATAAGAGCTCTGCAGATTTAACTACCGGCGGCAGAAACGCCACAAAATACTCACTCGTTTGGCGTACTTTAAATTGATATATCAAACCGCCTGCAACCAATGCAGCCCCAACCAACAGTGTAAAGAGTAACGGTTTTTTCGTGGTACTTTTCGTTACTTCAAGCTGGTCAATAGGTTGCGTTGCTTGTGCCAAAATTTCTTGTTGGGTAATTGCAATTATCACACTTTGCAGCTTACGAGCTGTCGTAGCTGCGTCGGGAGGGCGACGCTCTTTCTTACGTTGTAATAATTGATCAAGTAAATCACATAATTCATCCGGTAATTTAGGCGTTATTTCGCGGGCATCCATAGGTTTTTCATTCAGAATACTATGCGCAATTGCTTGCGCAGAGCCATTGCCAAATGGATGACGACCACTGATAAATTGAAAAGCTAACATACCAAACGAGAATAGATCGCTGCGAAAGTCTAATGGCTGTTTATTTAGCTGCTCCGGCGACATCGCGCTAGCGCTGCCAAAGCTCGCAATCTCAGTTTGTTCGTTTGCAGCATTATGCTGCAATGTCGCAATACCAAAATCGGTAATTTTTAGTTTTTGTTTGTCGATAAGAATATTGGCAGGTTTGAGATCACAGTGCATCACCCCCTCAGAATGAGCATGTACTAAGCCATCACATAATTGCGCCAGTAGAGCTAACTTTTCAGGTAAGGTTGTAATATGTTGATGCTGAAACTGTTGTAACGTTTTGCCTTTTAAGTATTCCATAACGATACAAATTTGCTTGTCGTACAGTAATACATCATGAATTTGCACAATATTAGGGTGATTGAGACGCGCAAGTAGCTGCGCCTCAACTAACGGATCACTAAGCGGTCCCTCAGTAAGCTTTAAAAACTTGATCGCTACATAGCGTTTTAACCGGATATCTTCAGCTAAATAAACGCATCCCATCCCTCCTTGGCTTAGTAACTTTATTAATTTGTAGTTAGTTGTTACTTTGTTAAATTGTGATACTTTTTCTTCTTGTTCTTGCGACATCCGAGGTACTCTCTAATTCGCATCCTTTGTAAATCGTATAGGATGCGCCAGCAAAACGCACTTTTCGCAGCTGCCTTTCAATTATATTTTCAGCGTCATGTACATTAGTCAAAACCTCTGAAAATTGCTTTCTAGCGCGATGAATTTGAATATTCAAGTAGCGCATATCAACACCTAAATCCTTTACTAATTGCTCAGTATTGACCCACCCCTGATTTGCTGGCAACACGCCTTTTTTGGCATCCGCGGCACGGTATCGGGCTAAGTTTAAAGTCAGGTAATGATGGCAGCGAACGTGTAAATCAATGTCTTTATCATGATGATGGACTGTTAACTCAGAAGTTTCTTCATCTAAGCTTAAATTAAAAATGAAATCTAACTCATTAATATAAAGTTGCGGAACACTGCTCACTTGTGTGTCTACTTCCAAATGACTTGAAAGAAAAACCCACTGTTCATTCGCTAAATTAATCACACTATCATCTTGTAGCATTTCGCACGTGCTAAATTCATCATCATGCAACGATTCAAGATACCATTGACCGCAGTTCGGCTGGTACATTATGGCCCATTCAGGTTGTTCGGCAGGTAATAGATGGTAATTATTGAGTGCTAGAGTTTCTGTGGTCTTATTTTGCTGTGCGTCAAGTTTGACCAATTGATCAACGGGTGGACTGAGGTCTTTAACCACATAAGTAACTTGAGAGTTACCAGCAAAATAAATTTTATCCCCGATATGTAACTCCTCAACGCTATCTTTTTGTAAGCGCTTATGGTTTAACCAAGTACCGTTGAGGCTTAAATCCCTGATGAACCATTTACCATTTAACCACTCAATGATGGTGTGGATTTTCGATACACTCAAGTCATTGACAAAAGTATCAACCGAGTATTGAAAACGGCCAAAGCTATGGTGCGCATATAAAAAGCAACATTCATTCGAATCTTTATTTAATAAATAAGCCATCTTCAATACCCTTCATAAATTAGGTACGCATCTACCCATTGATATTACAATGATTTTAAAACAATAGACACACAAAAAAGAAAATAAAACACAAAAAATTAACATTTACTTATAAAACCACAAGATAGTAAATTATTACTACTGACAACAATATTTTAGCGACAAAATAATGAAATAAATATTACGTGTTATTACATGGCAGGCATAAAAAAAGCCAGCTCAAGGTGGGCTGGCTCAATCATTACTAAAACTAGTAACCAAATGGGAAATCAACATGATGCTTGTGCAAACTGCAATTTAACAACAAGCATAATAGTAGACGCGGGTAATTAAATTTAGTTCAA
>NZ_PNDT01000006.1:0-79898 GCF_005886375.1 Pseudoalteromonas sp. S1727 | reverse complement strand
GATTTTATACCAATCGTGTTGAGTTACTGACCATTTATAGCGACAGATAAATGGAGTGATAACAAGGCATAAATTTTGACATGTAGTTGTTCTACATGAAAAATTTATAACGCAGTTAGCGCTTTATTTAGCCCGCTAGAATGGTTAAATATTTAAGTCGATTGGTTTAACTTTCTGACCCCCTGTCAGGCTTATCATTTTGACTGTAACTATGCTGCCACATACAAAAAAAGCGCGGTGTAAACACCACGCTTTCAACTAACTCAAATCTGCTTAAAACTTACCACTTATGGCATAAAGCTGGCGGTTTAGTCTTCACTTTCCATAAACCGTTGTAATTGGTCTTTAAGATTCGGCGGTATGCCTTTAATAACTAATGTATCCGTGGCTTCGTTGTACATAACGCGCTCGCCTAAGTGTTTACGCTCAAAGCTGATGCTCACGCCGCCACCAAGGCCTGAGAATTTGACCATGCTCGTGACCGTTTTTTTATCAACTGGAAATGACTCTTCTAAATCATAGCTTTGCTCTTTGCAAAAGCTTTCAAACGGATTATCATCACCTTTGGTAAGCGTGGCTGATAACTCGCTAACGTTAGCATCTTCACCTGTAGTGACACAGTCGTTACAGTAATCAAACACTTGTTTACGCAGTTCATCTTTTTCTGATTTATCAAACTGTTGCTCTGATAAATAATCTTCAACAGCATTAAGCATGACTTGGCTCTGCTGTTTTGGATCAATCCCTTCTTCACAGCCTAAAAAGTCTAAGAAGAAGTCAGCAACTTTGCGCCCTGCTCGACCTTTGATAAAGGAGATATAACGATTATCTTCAGCTTGGGTATCCCAACCAGTTAAATCTATGCGCGCAGCTAGTTGCATACGCGAAATATCTAAATGCCGCGATGAAGCTAAATCAAGCTCCGAGGTAATTGAATAATGCTCTTTAATGTTGATCATCGCAATCAACATGTAGTCAGTGGCAACATATTGGTAGTGGCAAAATACTAAATACCCGGTTTCGTTAAATGCATATTTATTTAACTCTTCTTTTAAAATCGTTGTCGCTTGCTCTGTCATGTGCCAAAAACCAAGCTCATCGTTACGGTAGCTTTGCATAGCTGATGCGACCACTGAGTTTTTTTCACCACTGAAAGCACAAAACCCTTTGCCAGGTTTGCCATTGTATGCGTGATGAAGTTGCTCGATGAATACAGCGACTTTATCATTCACTGCCATTTCGTCATTGCGCAAATGAATTTGCGTATCGTCGTCTTTTTTGTCTACATAATGAACGACTAACTTTTTAACATCTATTGCCATCTTTGTTTTTCACGCCTCTGGTGTTAAAATACGAGAATATAACTCTTTTATTGAACCAACTGATGCCAATCTTATCAAAATATTCTAATGATGAAGTAGAACAAATCGTCGATCAGCTCATTGATGTGTTAACTAAGCACAATGCGCCGGTTGATTTAAGTCTTATGTGTTTAGGAAATTCTATCACGCATATCTTAAAAGAGCATGTACCAACAGGGAAAAGACAAGCGGTTGCTGACAATTTTGCTAAAGCACTTGCGCAATCGGTTAAATAAACTTTATGAATTTATCGCAGCACAATCAATTTTCGTCTAAAGCAAGTCAATTATTAAGTTGGGGCCATTGGTTCACATTTGCCAATATCGGTTTAGTGTTGCTTATAAGTTCAAGCTACCTATTTGCCGATTCACCACCAACCAGCTTTATGGGTATTCTTTATATGCTAGTGACATGGCTTAGCCACACTAGCTTTATTACCTTTATTGCTTTTGTGCTGACGGTATTTCCGCTGAGTTTGATATTTCCATACCCACGCCATATTCGCGGTATGGCGGCTATACTCGCCACCTGTGGCGCATCATTACTAACCCTAGATGCATATGTATATTTTAACTTAGGTTATCATTTAAGTAGCTCTGCGTTACCTGAAATTGTGTCGCTTTTATGGCATCGCTTAACCAGCTCACCAGCTTTAACCACTTTATTAGCCGGTGGCATTGTTATGCTAATTTTAGCGTTTCAATTACTTGCAAGTAACTATACTTGGCATCATTTAGCGCGTTTAAAACAGTATAAATTTGCCCGCTATGCCAGTTCGTTTTTATTAGTGTGTTTTGCTCTGAGCCACAGTATTCATATATGGGCTGATGCTAATTTAAAGTTTGATATCACTAAGCAAGACAATGTTTTACCTTTGTCTTATCCAACAACGGCGAAAAGCTTGTTGGCGAAGAACGATTTATTGGATATTGAAATTTATAAGCAAGCGCATAACGTAAAGCTTAATACGCAAAACGTTAATTACCTTGCTCCTTCGCCACTTGCTCGCTGCGATAATTTTAACGCCGCAACCATTGATATTTTAGTTTTTAATACCCCCGCAGCATTAACTAATTTTGCTGAACAACAAACTAATTTATACAAAACAGAACGATTTTTGCAACCAACAGCAGCGCAAGATGCCGTATTTAGCCTAATTTATGGTTTACCTGCGTATTACAAATCGGCCTTAATGGCAGAGCAAACGCTCCCTGTTTGGCAAAGCAACCGTCGCAGTATAAGTGTCGATGGCTTTGTTGACTACGGCTATATTAATAGTGAAACAGTGAATAATGCTGCAATACGCATTATTCAAGCAGATGAAAATACAGTACTTCGCACAGATGTTAAGCAAATATTTGCATTTAGTTTAGCGAGTAATGAACAAGGGATTGTTACTGCTTCGCCTTTATACAGTACAGATAAAAAAGTAACCCGAATTGAAGGTTTGATCCAACCTAGCGATTTAATTGCGACCAGTGTTGGTCAATACTTGGGCTGCAAAACTATCGCACACCAAAGTATGTTAGGCGTTAATTTATATGGCAAAAAAGACGATATGGGGGTTAACTATTCGCAAGGAGTCTTTATTGCTTATAAGAAGGACCGCATCACGTTAATCGATTCTGATGGTAATTATAAGAATATTTCTGCTGCGCAAGGTTTTTCTATTGAACAAGGTTTGGATATTCCGTTTTTAGTGCAAAGTATTAAAAAACTAAAAACATTTACCCAATAACGACACTGGCGATTTGCCCTAGTTAGGTTATAGTTTTATATTTGATTGTGACCAAACTAGGGAAGGCTTGCGTAATGAAACCGTGTACATTTTTCGCTATTTTTATTAGTTTGTTATTATTGGCTGATCCGGCAAGCGCCGCTGATCAATATTATAAATGCGTGACAAACAAAGGCACTACATTTAGCCAGTTCCCATGTAGTGAGCAAGCTACCGAGCACAAACTCACTGTCTCACCTAATGTTACCCCTTCGAATAGCAACCATGTTAAAGTTCTTAACTCGCTTGAACGCGAGCAAATTATTCGTAATCTCAACGCTGAAATTCGCAGTGTAAAACACAGACTTGCCATTTTAAGCCGTGACCGTGATCGCGCTGAATATTCGCAGCAACAACGGCTTAATCGTTTAATGAGCGATGATGAGAAAAGAAATGTTAGCAAAGATATCAAAAAACAAATAAAAGTACTTAATAAAACCTATGCCAAAAATACTAAAGCAATTAACAAACAACTCTCCGAATTAGAAAAAAAACTAAAACGTTATGATTAAGCTATTGGGTTTTACCATTATTTAGCATACTCTTAACAACTGTAGAGCATATACTCTACCTGTCATTTTGGAGTACTCATTCATGCTGCCACAAAATATCGCCGAGCTAATTTTAAATGGCTTTAAAAAACATTATAAGTTATTTCAGCAGATCACCTCGCAAGCTCCCTTGGCTTTTGCCCACAGAGACTGGGCGAAAATGCATGATATCAGCCGCTTACGAATAACCTATTATGATGATCGGGTAAACGAAACCACCCAACAGCTGCAGCCACATGCCAATCAACTCGATGAATCACTGTGGTTACAAACAAAACAAACGTATCAGCATTTTTTAGCATTTCATCCCCAAGCGGAATTGGCAGAAACTTTTTACAACTCGGTGTTTTGTCGATTATTTCATCGACGTTATTTTAATAACGATTTCATTTTTGTAAAAGCGACTTTAGCTGATGCACCAGCACTACCAGTTGAAGCTGAATACCGTAGTTATTTTCCTGTAGTCGACGGCTTAAAACCCACCATCAAAAAAATAATTAATCAATTTGATTTTAAAACGGATTTTGTGAATTTGGAACGTGATGTAAGATTGCTCGTAAAAGCATTTTACAAGCAAGCACCCGATACCCATCACCGTGCGTGGCAAATGCGCTTTGATATTCTGCAAACCCCTTTTTATCGTAATAAAGCCGCGTATATAGTTGGCCGAGTCGTGTCGCAAAGTGGTGTGCAACCATTTATTATTGCCGTGCTACATCACCAAGATGAAGGCCTTTATTTAGATGCGCTACTGACTAACTCATCGCAAATGCGGGTTATTTTTGGCTTTGCGCGCGCCTATTTTATGGTTGAAACTCACGCACCGTCGGCCTTAGTTCGCTTTTTGAATCAACTCATGCCCAACAAAACTTTAGCAGAGCTTTACAACGCCATTGGCTTTCATAAGCAAGGTAAAACCGAATTCTATCGCGAGTTTCTAACCCATTTACAACGATCTAATGATGACTTTGTCATTGCACCTGGTACACCCGGCATGGTGATGATGGTATTTACGCTGCCTTCTTTTGACTATGTATTTAAAATAATTAAAGACAAATTTGGCGAGAGCAAACCATTCGGCCGCGATACGGTCCTTAAACGATATCAATTAGTCAAAAGCCACGATCGGGTTGGCCGCATGGCCGATACCATAGAGTATTCGAACGTCGTATTCCCATTAGCACGTTTTGACGCTACATTGCTTGCACAGCTTAAAGCAACTATTGGGTCATCGATGATCATCGAAGGTGATTTACTGATCATCAAACATATGTATATTGAACGCCGCATGACACCGCTTAATTTGTACTTAGAAAACGCTAATGAGGAAGATGCTACTGTTGCAATTACAGAGTACGGTCAAGCGCTTAAAGAAATGATTGCAGTTAATATATTTCCCGGCGATATGTTGCTTAAAAATTTTGGTGTAAGTAAGCATAAACGGATCATTTTTTACGATTATGATGAAGTACAGTATTTAACTGATATGAACTTCAGAGCGCTGCCTAAAGCAAAAAGTTATGACGACTACTTAACCAATGAACAAAGCTACTCAGTAGCACCACAGGATGTATTTCCTGAACAATTATGTACTTTTGTAATGCCTAACCCGCGTTATAAAGCAATCTTTACTCAGGCACACCCTGAATTACTCGATGTAATATTTTGGCAGCAAGCACAACAAAATGTAAAAAAAGGCATTGTTAGCCATATATACCCATATCCGGCAGCACAGCGATTTATCCACCAGTGGTAAACGAAAGGACACACAATGAATATCAGTAAAATAGATTTAAACTTACTCGTTTATCTCGATACCCTATTACGCGAATGCAATGTTACTCGCGCCGCGCATCAACTGAGCATTACACAACCAGCTATGAGCAATGGTTTAAAACGTTTACGTAATTTATTTAATGATCCGATTTTAGTACGTACCAGTGATGGTATGGTGCCTACCGAACGGGCAATTGAATTACAGCCGGTGATCCGGGGTATATTAATGACCCTAGAAGAAACCCTGGCGCCTAACCGCGAGTTTGAAGCTAGTCAAAGTAAACGAGTGTTTCGGATCATGGCCAGTGATTATGCTGCCAGTACGTTGGCACCAAAACTATTAAGTAAACTTCATGCTGAAGCGCCAGATACCACCTTAGATATCCTAACGCCGAGCGACGTTACCTTCCATGATGTAGAAAATGGTAAAGTTGACATGGCGATTAACCGTTTTGAAAACTTACCACAATCGTTTCATCATAAGCGGATCTGGAAAGACAGCTTTTGTTGCTTAGTCAAAGCCGACAACCCGATAATCGAGAACTTTAGCCTAGATAGTTATTTAAAAGCCCGCCATATTTGGGTGAGTAAAACAGGCTTTGGTGTCGGCGTGGGTATGGATCCTAAAGATGTGCAGAAACTAGGCTGGGTAGATGAAGCCCTCGCCCATTTTGGCAAACACCGCAATATTGCAACCTTTACCCGTAATTATCATGTTGCTATTCACTTAGCAAAAGAACAAAATCTCGTTGCTACACTGCCTTCAAAAGCCGCCAATATTTATTTAGACGATGCTGGTTTAAAAATACTTGAACCCCCTTTTCCTATTCCGCCCTTTGAGCTTGATATGATCTGGAGTCCACTATTACACCGTGATGCAAGTCATATTTGGTTACGGCAAAAAGTAGCCGAAGTAGCCGAAGAATTAAAATAACCATCTTACAAAGTTTGTGTAAAATTTGCTTACTGAGCTTTGTCTAGTAAGCAAAGTCTTTCAAGAAACAATATTTTCTCACTAATAAACAAGATGTTATATTTATTTCTCATACTGGAACATGGCTTGCTTTAGTTAGTGTGAATTTCATTAAACTTAAAGAGGTCACAATTATGAATACCCATCAAGGACAAGACGTTAATCATATCACTGACATTATCCAAGTAATGAACAGCGGCATCGACTTTTATGAAAAAGCCCAAGAGAAAGTAAAAGATCCGGCAATTGGTGCATTATTTCAACGCATGATAGATGCCCGTAAAGTCAGTGTTGAAAACTTACAGCCCTATGCAATCAATGAGCAAGGTGAACGTGAAGATGGCTCATCATTTGCTGTTGAAGCTCGCCGAGCCTACACTGCGCTGATCACTAAATTTAGCTCAGATAACGATGAAACATATGTTAAAGAGCTTGAAGAAGTGGAAGATAAAACACTCTCAGAAATCAAAACAGCGATGAAAAAACCACAACCACATGACTGTGAAGCTGCGCTGGCTAAAGTATTATTAACCATGCAAAGCTGCCATACTGAAATGAGCCGTATGCAAAAGCATTAATCACAATACTTAAATAGAAGCCCAGCTAGATACTGGGCTTTTTTATGCCTATAACAATGCCCATACAATTTTTAATAACAAAATAATGCAAAGAATTAATAAAAATAGAATATTTATTTAACCACGGCATAAATTTAATCGTCTAGGCTTATTAATAGGTACCTACTACCGTGCTGTGGCGCCGCAGCATTTTATTAAAAAAATAAGGTTCCACTATGAGAAATAAACAACATATACAACAAAGTAATGCCGACGTAGATATGACCCCGATGCTTGATATCGTGTTCATATTATTGATTTTCTTTATAGTTACAACATCATTTATAAAACCCGTTGCTATTGAGTTACATCGCCCATTAGATAAGCCTAATATTGATAAATTAACGAAAAGCGCTCATTTTAGTATTGACCAAAATAACGCTATACATTTTGGTGAACGCTTAATCACATTAGATCAAATCGCCACTAACCTCGCTATGTTCGCAGCAAACTATGATATATCTACTGTGCAAATAACAGCGGACGAGAACAGCACTCACCAAACCTTAATGACTGTAATGAACAACATCAAAAGCTATGAAAACTTCCCAATAACACTGACTTCTAATTAAACACAAAAAAAGGGCCTTACGGCCCTTCAAAAGTTAAATAACGTAGGAGAAGTTATTTAGAATCGGTATTCAGCACCTACATAGTAGTAAGCACCATTAAAGCCAAATGGCGCAGAGCGACGTGAGTACTCAAACACCCCTGTAGAACTAACTATCGTATTCCCCGATGCATCCACTATAGTGCCTGCGCGTGAGTTACCAATGGTGTTTTTATCTGGGTATACGTCAAATAAGTTGTTAGCGCCAATATTTAATGACAGGTTATCAGTAACGTAATAGTTCACTTTAACATCTGTTAGAATTTCAGCCCCGTAGGTTTGACGACCACCGTCTTCGACTGTATATTCACCAAAGCGGTTAAATGACAAGTTGACTGTCCAATCTTCTACACGGTATAAAGCACTTAAGTTAACTCTATCTTGTGGTTGCCACTCTTCGATGATTGAGGTTTCTTGCGAAGAAAATACATCTTCAACAGGAATAGTCTCAAGACCACTGCCTTGTGGGGTAAATAAATCCACGACATCGGTTTCAGTAAAATTAGCTGCTAAGGTAAAATCTAGCGTGCCGCCTAACCCTTCAGTATTCCAGGTTGCTACAAAATCAATGCCTTGTGTCTCTGTGTCGGCACCATTTAAGAAAAACTGTCCAGCCCCTGCCCCAGAACTTACTAATGCAGCATCTAAGGTGTCTGATAAGCCTTTGCCTAAACGATTACTGATCACAATGCGGTCATCAATATCAATTGAATAGTAATCTAACGTCACATTAATGTTATCAGTCACGTTATATACAATACCCATACTTAGATTTTGTGATTGCTCTTCTTTAAGCTTTGGAATACCGATACTTTGCGCAAGCGTACTGTCGTTTCTAAACGTACCAACTTCTTCAGCCACTAAAGCACCATTAGGACCAACCACAAATTGCGTGCTTATGTTATTAAAATATAACTGCTGCATAGAAGGTGCTCTAAAGCCTGTACTCACCGCACCACGTAACGATACGTCATCAGTCACAGACCAGTTACCAGCTAACTTAAAGTTTACCGTGTCACCAAACCCCTTGTAGTTATCATAGCGCAGCGCACCTGAAATAATGACATCATCAATAATGTAGGTTTCAGCATCAAGATAAAATGAAATAACATCACGAGATTCATCCACTGATGACGCAGGCGCTGAGCCACCAAACCCTTGCGTACCACCAGCGGCATTTTCGCTGCCAATACCTGCGCTCAGACCGTCGTAAATATTTACACCATTATTGGTATCGTAATCACGGTATGCGTATTCGCTACCTTCGAGAATACGGTATTCATCAGTGCGTAATTCCGCCCCCATCGCAAGCGAGAAATCATCATAATCTTGCGTAAAGTCAAGGTTAATCGTTTGCAGTGATAACTCCATGCCATACGCATACGCTTGGCGAGGGATAGTGGCACGAATATCATCGGCACTTAGACCTTGCTCGTATCGCAGTAAATTTGCATATGAGCCATTGATGGTATCACTGGTCGTGTAATCGATGCTGTTTTCACCATAAGTATATGACAAATCAAGACTTGAGCTATTATCAAAGTCTTTTTTAAAGCCAAAGTTGTACGACACATCATCAATGGTGGTATTAATTTTTGGTAAGAAACCCACCGGGATCACCGCATCACCATCTTGCAATACCGGGTTACCAGCACCATTAGCATTTTCACGGAAAAATGCGGCAGATTCATTATCACGGGTAGAGTAAGTGATGAAACCGTAGAGCTCACCACCTGCAAGCTCATAACCCGTATTCACTGTTAACGCAAACTGTTGAGAGTCTGCATCACCAATTCTAAAGGTATCACGAGGAGCTGTTAACTCACGAGGATCACCCGCTAACAAGGTGCCATCAGAAAGTTCTGTACAACCATAAAATTGGCAAGAGCCATGCAAACCCGCGCGATTAGTTGGCGCACGGTCACGGTAATTAATCGTCGTATTTAAATAACCCTCATCACCTAAAGCAAAGCCTTTATTAAAATCAACGGTTACGGTTTCACCATCTCCTTCAGAATATTGACCATAGTTAACGGTGGCTTTTCCACCTTCATCAGCATCTTTTAAAACAATGTTAATAACACCTGCAATCGCATCAGAACCGTATTGCGCAGCAGCACCATCACGTAACACTTCGATACGCTTGATTGCAGCAGCTGGAATTGCATTCATATCAGTGCCTGCAGTGCCACGCCCTACCGAGGTATTAATATGGATAATACTGGCTTGATGACGGCGCTTACCATTGATAAGAACTAAAGTTTGATCAGGCCCTAAACCACGTAACGTAGCAGGACGAAGTGCATCAGTGCCATCACTGATCGATGAACTTGAAAAGTTAAAAGAGGGTGCAATTGCTTGCAGCATACGACCAACTTCTGTTTGCCCTGTATTTTCCAGTGCTTCGGCACTTAAAATATCAACGGGGACGGGTAAATCTTCAACTGAACGCCCTGCTACACGGCTACCAACAATAGCAATTTTTTCAATGTTTTCTTGCGCTGCTTGTTCTTGTGCGTTTGCCACTTGACTGTTAGTTGCCATTAAAAGTGGTAAAACAGCGGCACTGACCCCTGAAAGCTTTCTCATGTTGTTATCATTCCTATTGATTTGTTTGAGTTTTATACTCAGTAAACCATTTTGATCAACAACCGCATCGAGTTCAGTCTGTTTTAGCATATTGCTAAGCGCTTCTAACTGAGTGTAATAACCATACACTGATTGAGCTTGGTATTGTTTGGCTAAATCGAACGAAAAAACCACCGTTTGTTCCGTTTGTTTAGCAAATTCAATCAGTGCTAAGTCTGCTCGTTGCGCTTTTATGTCAAATTGTATCATCTGTGATTCAGCCGCCGCGCTCACATTAAAGCTTAATGCAAGCGGTGCAGCCGCTAAAAACCCACACATTGAATACGTTTGGTTACTGCGCAACTTATATAAACAGTTGAGAATGAATAATCCGCTATATAATTTTATCTTTTTATTAATTATTTTATTACTTTTTGCTTTAACCATTATAACTTCTGACACTTTTAATCAAAAAGCTTAACCATGATCGGACTGTTTAAGGCTCACAATGTGTTCACCTAAACGTTCATGTTCAATGGCTAAATTTAATCGTAAACTATCGAGCAACCCGACAATATCCCCAGCCTTAAAAACACCCGCTACTTTTAGTGAAGCTAAACGTGGATCTGCTAATTCAAAGCGTGTTGCGGTATACCTACTCACTTCTTGTAATGCATCGCTAAGCGGTTCACCGTTAAAAATTAACATTCCTTGTTGCCATGCTAAATCGCGCTGTACATCATCTTGTGTTAAACGCGTAATTGGCTTTGTAATACTTTCTTTTATGACCGCTTTTTCACCAGATATGACAATACTTGCATTGATATTTTTAACCTTTGCAGTATCGTTACTGGCATTTTGTAATTGTACGAAATCATCCGCATTAACAGCGACTGAAGGGTCAGTGATCATCACTTTGCCTTCTGTCACCACTAACTCTAGATCTGATGCTGCATTACGCTGCACATTAAACACCGTACCTAACGCTGTAAATGACTTATCCCCTGCCATCACCGTAAACGGACGGGCAGCATCTTTAGCAACGTTAAAACGTCCTTCGCCTCGAGTTAAGATCAACTGGCGACGACTCTTTGTATACGCCACTTCCAATAAACTATTGGTATTTAGTTGTACTATGGTGCTGTCAGGTAATACAAACGTGGCTTGCTCTCCCACTTTAGTACGATAAATTTTGCTGTACTTTGCCTGTTCATGAGGCGCACTAGGCCAATGCTCAATACCAATAAACATAAAACTAGCAATCAATAAAGCGGCAAAAATACTGGCAGCAATCGAAAAATGTGTGGTTTTACGCGCAGGTTTATTAATACCATGCTTATTGGGGAATAAACTACTTAGCTCATTAAGCACGCTTAATTCGTCCCACAATTGGGCTAATTCGAATACCGCATCTTGATGGGCTTTATTTTCTTTAACCCAGCGCTGGAATTGCTGACGTTCTTGCGCAGATAAACCACGATCCATGGCACTGATCCAACGACTCGCTTTAGCTTGAATAGCGTCTTTAGACGAAAACTGATGAATATTACTCATTCTCCCACCCTCCTGGCAGGTTTAATTGTAGGTTTATGCTGCTCACCCAACTGTTCATGCTGCTGCATATAATGCATCGACTGTAACAAACCTTTAGCGATATGTTTTTCAACGGTACTTTCGCTTAATTTCATATGCGCTGCGATTTCTTTTTGGCTCATGCCGTATACTTTCTTTAATATAAAACATTTTCGTACTGGCTGGCTTAGCTGCTCAGTAGCGCGACAAAATAATAAGAAGCGCTCTTTTGAGGTCACTTCATCCTCAAGTTGCATTGATTTTAATGCTTGCTGGTAATCATCCGTCGTGTCTAGTGAATCACACTGTTGATTATCCCATTTTGCAATATGATTAAGCGCTAAATGCTTGGCTGTTTTTAACATGTAACTACGAGCATACTTAATATCTTGTTTTAAATCAGCCTGATAGCTTTTAACAAAGGTTTCTTGTACGATATCTTCTACATCATCTGGTTGCACAATACGCGAAACAAACCGACGCAGCTGCGAAGACAACTCTAGAAATGTAGTGGATAATGCAAGCTTACGCGTCATTATTGACTGTACCTTTGTTATTATTGTTACGCTAAGAGTACGAGTTTTGGCGACAATTACAAGCGCGATTGTTAATTTTGTGGTTATTTACGCCGCTTCCCTCACAAAACACTTACACTATTTATTAATTTTAAACTAAGGGTGTGCTGAATAACGATTTCATAAAATCATAAAACACTTCTGTTTTTCGGGTGGTTAAACTGTTTTGCGGTTTCAAAAACCAAACCGGTGCATCGTTATCAGCTAACACACCTGGAAGTACTTCAATTAACTGCCCGCTGGCTAACTCTTCAAAAATTGCTAATTTCGACTTAATTGCGATTCCGTGCCCTGCAATGGCCGCTTGAGTCATATTATCTGAGTTTGAAATAGTAAAACGTGTTTTGGCGTTAAAATTAACGACTGTTTGATTGTCACTTCTTAACTTTAGTTGTCGCTGCCAAGGTAGGCATACCCAATAATGTTGTGCTAATTCAGCGAGATCAGTTGGCATACCATATTTTGCTACATAACTTGGGGCAACACATAAAATACGATGATTATTCACCACTTTACGAGAAAGCAATCCAGAGTCAGTAAGTTTCCCCACGCGAATAGCAACATCTTGTGCATCATCTACAACATTAACAAAGTTATCTGAAATCAAAAAATCTAAGGTCAGCTCAGGGTATTGCGCTTCAAATGCAATGAGTTTAGGCATCACAAACTTTGAAAACACCCAAGGCGGCATGGTGACCCTAAGTAAACCACTCACCGATGATCCCCGCGCACCAATACTATGCTCTGCATCATGTAATGCTTCTAAAATAGAGCCAACTCGTTGATAAAATACTTCACCCGCAGGCGATAAGCGAATTCGTCGGCTATCTCTGAACACCAGTACAGTTGATAACTCTCGCTCTAGCTTCGTCAGCCTATGGCTCACCGTTGCGGGTGATAGCCCTTGTGCGCTGGCTGCCGCTAACACCCCTTTGTTTTCAACAATCGCTATAAATGTTTCTAAATCACTAATACTGTACATGCAGGCCTCCTAATATGTTCAACATTTTCGAACACAGCTTTTAGTTTTACAATGTTTATTTAAATAAGCCAAACAGTATACTGGTTAACATTCAAGCCTAAGAGGAAACAATCATGAACTTAACAGCTCAAATTACCGCCTACGAGCAGCAAAAAAAAGCCAATGTACCCAGTGATATTCTTGCTGTGATGGACCAAACCACAGAACAATTAATAGCAACCCACCTTAAAGATAACGCCTTAAAGGTGGGTGATGCTGTCGCTGATTTCAGTTTAACTAACCAACATGGTGGCACAACAAGATTCGCTGACTTACTTGCCTCAGGCCCTGTCGTCATCAGTTTCTATCGTGGTGGTTGGTGCCCATATTGTAATTTAGAGCTAAAAGCGCTCAATGCACTCTTGCCTGACTTTAAAGCACTGGGAGCAAAACTTGTGGCGATTTCTCCACAGTTGCCTGATGCATCATTAACCACTGCACAAAAAAATGCACTTGAATATGATGTACTCTCAGATGTGGGCAATCAAGTCGCCGAACAGTTTGGTTTAGTGTTTACGCTCGATGAGCGCTTAAAACCTATCTATGCGCAATTTGGTTTAGATATTGCGCAAGCTAATGGCGATGATAGTTTTCAACTACCTTTACCTGCAACTTATGTTGTAGATCAACATGGGATCATCACCTACGCTTTTGCTGATGAAGATTATACATTACGCGCAGAGCCAAGTGATGTGCTTAACTCATTAAAGGTGGATAAATAATGATGCTAATTAAAAAAATACATACCGTGATTGTTACTATTTTAGTCACTTGCAGTTTATTTGGAGCAAACGTTATGGCAGATCAATCTCAGCTAAACAAACCAAAAGTAATTATTTTTGATGTAAACGAAACACTACTTGATCTTGAGTCTATGCGCACATCGATTGGTGCTGCATTGGGCGGTCGTGAAGATTTATTACCTTTATGGTTTTCAACCATGCTGCATCATTCACTCGTCAGTACAGCGATTGGGGATTATCAAGACTTTGGTAAAATCGGTGTTGCTTCATTACTCATGGTGGCGCAAAACAACAAGATAAAACTCGATGCCGAGCAAGCGAAAACAGCCATTGTTACACCGTTATTAAGTTTACCCGCACACCCTGACGTAAAAGCTGCGTTGCAAACGTTGAAAGCTCGTGGTTATAAATTAGTGAGCCTTACAAATTCATCTAACCATGGTGTAAAAACACAGTTCGAAAATGCTGGCCTAACCGCATTTTTTGACGCACGTTACAGCATCGAAGATATTAAAATTTACAAACCAGATTTACGTGCTTATCAGTGGGCGTTGGATAAATTAGGGGTAAAACCAGAACAGGCACTGATGGTTGCCGCGCATGGTTGGGATATTGCAGGGGCAAAAGCTGCAGGCTTACAAGCCGCTTTTATTGCTCGCCCTGGTAAAGCGCTGTATCCACTTGCAGAAAAACCTGACTACAACGTGAAAGATTTAACAGAGTTAACCGCTCTACTCAAATAAGCCTGATCTAGGTTGCAGTTCCAAGTTGATTTACCCAAATCAATACCCAAGCGATCCACTCATGGATGAGTTGTGGTCGCTTTTATTTTTGTAGTTTAATACCGCTAATAAAAAATCGTGACGTTAGGTCAATTAGCTGTTCAATTTTTTCCTCATCAAGCGCTGGCTTCCATTGGATCACTTGCTCCCAGTAGGCCATTTTTTTTAACCCACCGTAGAAAAATGCCGCTGCAATATCCGCGGGAATATCGTTTAAAATTCCAGCCTCATGTGCTTGAGCAAACCACCCTTGTAACCCTTTACCACAATCTAAAAACTTTTCCTCTAAGCGCGCTGCTTGTTGTTGATCTCGCATTGACTCAATAATCACAATACGCGACAACGTTAAATAATCTTGATCACTGCCCAACGCAAGCGATAGTCTCGCAAGCTCCTTTAACTGATCATACACAGCCACATCACTGCGATAATGATAATTTTGTAGCTGCTCAATACGTGATAATAGCAATTGCACTACGTTATCAAATAAAGCTTGTTTATTGGCATAATGCTTATACAGTGTCCGCTTTGAAACATTCGCTTTTCTGGCGATGGCCTCCATGGTCGTACCGACTAAACCACGATGTGCAAACTCCTCGATCGCAACACACAATACATCATTGTGCTTTGTATTATTTGGTTCCATACTGCCCCCAATATTTATCCAAACATGATACATGAATAAACGAACCGATAAAAAGTAAACGTAAGTGTATACCTTAAACTTGAATAGGTATACACTTGCGTTTACTTAAGCTAAATGGATTCTGCATTACTCAATGTACGTTGATCATAAAATCAATCAGTGTGTCATGCTGCTAACCTAGAAAACATTTAATATTTTCATACTTAACAATTGGAACTGTGGAGTAATCATGCGTCTGCCTTTCGCACCATCACAATTATCTTTACCTGTATTATTATTAACCTCAGCCGCATTATTACTGCAAGGTTGTAGTGAGGCACCTAAAGCCGAGCAAGCAGCAATGCACCCTGCGGCTGTTGCAACCACTATTGCAAGCTATGAAGATGCCCCTTTTACTATTGAACTGCCTGCGACCTTATCAGGGTCTAAAGAAGTTGAAGTCCGTGCCAGAGTTACTGGAATATTAGAATCACGTAATTTTGATGAAGGGCAAACCGTCAACCAAGGACAGTCACTATTCACTATCGATTTAGCACCATATCAACTCGCGGTTGAGAGTGCACAAGCCGCCTTAGACGGCGCAAAAGCGTCATTGGTGCAATCTGAGCGTGAAGTTAAACGTTTAGCAAAGCTACGCGCCGACAAGTCAGTTTCACAACGTGATTACGATAACGCCAGCTCCACCAAAGACATTGCAACTACCACGTTAGCAGCCGCTAAAGTGGCACTAAAGGAAGCACAGCTCAATTTAGAATATGCACAAGTTAAAGCACCTGTTGCGGGAGTGATGGGTCGTGAATTTGTCTCTGAAGGCACTTATGTATCAGGTCCAGATCTATTATTAACGCAGATAACTCAACTTGATCCTATTCGCTTACGCTTTGGTATTTCTGAGCGTGAGCAGTTACACATGCGTCAAGATGTCGAAAATGGCTCATTAACCTTGCCAGAAAAAGGTCAATGGCATACCAGCATTAAACTACAAGATGGCTCTTTGTATCAGCAAACAGGCAAAGTGAACTTCTCTGACGTGCGTATCAACCCTAATACCGGCACCAGTGAACTACAGGCTATTATCCCTAACCCTGATTTTAAACTACGTCCTGGGCAGTTTGTGCGTGTTAGATTAAGTGGCGCGGTTCGTAAAAACGCTTTCGTTATACCACAGCGCGCAGTGCTTGATAATGGCACAGGCAAATTTGTTTATGTAGTCGCAAAAAATGAACAAGGCGGCACAATTGCCCGCCCCGCACCAGTTGAAGTGGGCGAATGGATCCAAAAACCTGACAATCAAGGTGATAAGAACTTTTGGTTGATTAAGTCAGGGCTAAACGCTGGTGATGAAGTGATCATTGATGGTATGGCAAAGATTTTCTTTCCTGGTATGCCAGTGGCTGTTAACAATGCAACACACAACGTAAGCGCAGACTAAGCGCAGGGAGTTTTATGTTTTCTCGTTATTTTATCGACAGACCTATTTTTGCGTTTGTTATCTCTATTGTGATTGTTTTGGCGGGCCTTGCCGCCATGCGTAGTTTGCCGATTGCGCAATACCCTGAAATTGCTCCGCCTGTTGTGCAAGTGACAGCCGCCTATCCTGGCGCGTCCGCTGAAGTACTTGAGCAAACCGTTGCAGCACCTATAGAAAATGCCATTACAGGTGTAGAAGGCATGATGTATATGTCATCGACTTCAACCAGTTCAGGTGCAACGACTATCGAAATTACTTTTGAAATCGGCACCGATATTGACCAAGCAGCGGTCAATGTTAATAACCGTGTTAAGCAAGTTGAAGCACGTTTACCAGAAGAAACCCGCCGCCAAGGTGTCGTTGTACAAAAAGGTTCGTCGAGCTTTTTGCAGGTTCATGCGTTTTATTCGCCAGATGATAGTCGCGACAGTTTGTGGACGTCTAATTATGTGACCCTGAATATTTTAGATCGCATCAAACGCATTCCTGGTACCACCAGCGTGCAGATTTTTGGTGCTAAAGATTACGCTATGCGCATTTGGTTGCGTCCGGATGTAATGAGTCAGCTCGGTGTGACTGTCGAAGAAGTTGCCGGCGCCATTCGCAGTCAAAACTCGCAATATGCAGCAGGCTCGATTGGTGCTACCCCAACATCACAATCTGCACAAGAGCTGGTTTACAGTGTCACTGCGCAAGGGCGCTTATCAGAGCCTGAACAGTTTGAAGAGATCATTATTCGCTCAAACCTAGATGGCAGCAGTTTACGTTTAAAAGATATAGCCCGTGTTGAACTCGGCGCAAAAGATTACAACTTTAGAGGCACCATCAACGGCAAGGAAGCGGTATTATTAGGTATTTTCTTACAACCTGGTGCCAACGCTCTTGATGTAGCCGCAGAAGTTAATGGCGTACTAGCAGAAGTAACTCAGCAATTCCCTGCAGGTCTTGCTCATTTAAATTCGTACGACACCACGCGCTTTGTAGAAGTGTCGATCCGCGAAGTAGTTAAAACACTACTTGAAGCGATGGTTCTGGTATTTCTAGTGGTATTTTTGTTTTTACAAAATTGGCGCGCAACACTTATTCCAACCCTTGCCGTTCCAGTCTCATTACTTGGTACATTCGCCGGTATGTATATGCTCGGTTACTCAATTAACTCACTAACCTTATTTGGTATGGTGTTATCGATTGGTATCGTGGTCGATGACGCTATCGTGGTACTTGAGAATGTTGAACGTATCATGCATGAAGAGCATGTTAGCGCCCATGAAGCCGCCATTAAAGCCATGAAAGAAGTATCAGGTCCAGTGGTGGCTATTGTGTTGGTGCTGTGCTCTGTGTTCGTGCCAATTGCCTTTTTAGGTGGATTAACTGGTGAATTATTCCGCCAGTTTGCAATTACTATCTCAATTGCCGTTAGTCTATCCGGCGTAGTCGCACTGACCATGACCCCCGCTTTATGTGTACTGATTTTAAAACAAGAACACAAACAAACTGCTAAGTTCTTTTTATGGTTCAATCGTGTATTTACCAGCATAACCAGTAAATATGTCGGTGCTGTAGGATTTATGGTTCGCCGTGGTGCACTCGGCTTATTGCTGATGATTGGTATGGTGTCAATCACTATTGGACTTTGGAAAAATACCCCAGGTTCACTGGTGCCCGACGAAGACCAAGGTTTTTATATCTCAGCTATTTTCTTACCTGATGGCTCGTCCCTTGAGCGCACAGAAAAAGTAGTCGCAGAAGTCATTAGTGCCGTACAGTCAAATCCAGCCAACGAAAATGTCGTGGCATTCACTGGTTTTGACTTTATCGGTGGCGGGTATAAAAATAGTGCAGCAACCTTATTCGTAACGCAAAAGCATTGGGATGAACGCGAAGTTGATACTAAGAGCCTCGTCAATGAACTGTTTATGAAAACAGCGCATATCAATGAAGCGTTGGTGTTAGCGTTTAACCCCCCAGCTATTTTTGGTTTAGGCAATACTGGCGGTTTTGAATTTTATATTCAAAACAAAGGTGCTGGCGGCCCTGAAAAGCTACAGCAAGCCATGGGATTGATGATGGCTGAAGCGCAAAAAAGCCCTGTTTTAAGCGGTTTACAAACCTTATGGCGACCGAATGCGCCGCAACTTAAAGTTGATGTTGACCGCGAACAAGCCCGTGCTATGGGTATTGAAATTGACGATGCGTTCACCGCCTTAGCAGGTACTCTAGGCACATATTATGTTAATGATTTCAATAAATTTGGTCGTGCATGGCAAGTACTGATGTCGGCAGAGGCAGAGTTTAGAATGAAGCCAGATGACATTGGCCGAATTTATGTGAAAAACAGCCAAGGGACTATGGTGCCCATGTCAGCGTTTACTAATATAGAGTACAGCCGCGGGCCTGAAAGCCTTAACCGTTATAACAACTTGCCTGCGGTTAAATTACTGGGTAATGCAGCACCGGGTTACAGCTCTGGACAAGCAATTGCGGAAGTTGAACGTATTGCAAAAGCCGTCTTACCACCGGATATGACCTACGACTGGACCGGCTCTGCGTACCAAGAAAAACGCAGCTCAGGCACCACAGGTATCGCCTTAGGCCTAGCAGTGATCATGGTGTTTTTAATTCTTGCAGCACTGTATGAGCGTTGGTCATTACCATTATCTGTCATGTTAGCTTTGCCATTTGGTACCTTTGGTGCGTTGGTTTCAATTTGGTTAGTTGGTATGACCAATGATGTCTACTTCCAAATCGGTTTGGTTACCCTACTTGGCTTAGCCAGTAAGAACGCAATCCTGATTGTTGAATACGCCTTGATGAAACATCAACAAGGTTGGAGCGCAAGCGCTGCTGCACTTGAAGCTGCCCGTCTACGTTTTAGACCTATTATTATGACCTCGTTAGCGTTTATTTTAGGCGTAGTTCCTTTGGTTATCAGTTCTGGCGCCGGTGCTGGTGCTCGTCACAGTGTCGGTACAGGGGTTATGGGCGGCATGATGGCCGCAACATTCCTAGCCGTGTTCTTTGTGCCGCTGTTCTTCTATTGGTTAACCGAGCGCAAATTAACAGAGCAGCGCTCACGTACTGATTTAGCAGATGAAATCGCAGCTCACCATAAACGAGAGCATGTTGATACTCAAGAAGGTAACGTTTAACAAAAATATAAGGGCAAACAGTAGTTTGCCCTTTCTTTTGGCTATTTGATAACTAGCAATTTAATCTCGTCAGCGCTACTATTAGGTTATTACGTTGAGGAGCTTAATTATGAACAGTGAAAAATTAACCGAGTTTGAGCAGTACTTTCAAATAGATGAAAGTAATCGTGTGAACTTGTTTGCTGTTAATGATGACAAAGTTCCTGCTACATTAGCGCAACTAGAAGCAGATATTCCCCCCTTATTTAAACTTGCCAATGAAGTCAGTGAACTTGAACAAAGCTCTCTTAGACCACTGCGTAATTTAGGGGATGTGGCACAAGAACTGGCCGTATTTTTGCAGGCGCAATCACGCAAAATTGACTTAATAATGAGTCATATTTTAGCTTCAGAGCAGCCTGAAGATAATGCTATGTATTGCGATAGTTATGGCGGTGGTGGCGTTAAATTCACCGACACCAAGGCGTATTCTATTGGCCAAGCATTTCGTACGAAACTGTTTTTACAACACGAAGCCTCAGCAATCTATTGCTACACTGAGGTCGTCGCTGTTAATCAAATTGACGATGAACATTACCAATACACACTTCTGTTTAAAGCTATTCGCGATAGCGATCAAGAGCTTGTTGTCCGTGCCAGTTTACATGCACAAACCAGACAACTTAAAAAGCGTCAACAGCAAGAAAGCAATAACTTTGATAATAAACCACCAACTGAGTAACAATAGCGACGAAAAAGCTGACATATGCGACTGAAATGCTAAACTAGCCACACCTTTGTTTGTTTATTAAATTCATGAACTTTAGACTTTTACCCGAATGGGCCGAGCAAGACGCCGTTATGCTCACGTGGCCACACCAAGCCACTGACTGGTGCGACAATTTAACCGCTGTAGAACCAGTATACGTGCAGCTATGCCAACACATCAGTCGTGTTGAGCAGCTAGTTATCATCGCGCATGATGAAGCCTTAAAAATACATATTAGCCAGTTGCTAAGCAACAATAATGTTGATTTAAGTCGTGTACATTTTGTCGTAACACCGTGTAATGATACTTGGGCACGGGATCACGGTCCGCTTACCTGCGCTGCATTAGAAGACAGCAAGCAGCTAAAAATTGTTGATTGCACCTTTAATGGCTGGGGTAATAAATTTACCAGTGATTTAGACAACAAAATAAATGCGACTCTAGTAAAGCAGCTTGCTGCTGCGGCTAATCAATACCAAGCGCTTGATCTAGTTTTGGAAGGCGGTGGCGTTGAGATTGATCAACACGGGGTATTGTTAACCACCAGTGAATGTTTACTTAACCCAAATCGCAATCCGACTCTAACCCAGCAAGACATTGAGCAGTGCCTGCGTGATCAACTAGGCGCTAGCGACTTTTTGTGGGTTGATCACGGTTATTTAGCCGGTGACGATACTGACAGCCACATCGATACTTTAGTGCGCTTTGCACCCAATGATACCTTAGTGTATGTAAAATGTGATGATGAAAGTGATGAGCATTTTACAGCCCTTGCTGCAATGGAAAAACAGCTACAAGGCTTTAAAACGACTGTTGGTGCGCCTTATACGTTAATCGATTTACCGTGGCCAAAAGCCGTTTTTAACGATGAAGGTGATAGATTGCCTGCCACTTATGCTAATTATTTAATTATTAACGGTGCTGTTTTAGTTCCTACCTATGCGGATGAGAATGATAACTTAGCACTTGCGCAAATTCAGGCAGCTTACCCTGATCATCAAATAATAGGCGTTAACTGCTTACCAATTATTCATCAATTTGGTAGTTTACACTGCATTACTATGCAATTACCCCGTGGATTTTTAGCTGGAGCATCAATATGAGCAGCCCTGCAAATTTAACCGTTGCCCTAGTGCAACAAAGTAACAGTGATAATGCCGAACAAAACATGGCTAAATCAATCGCCGGTATTCGCGATGCGGCAAACCAAGGTGCACAACTGGTGGTGTTACAAGAATTACATCGCAGCCTGTACTTTTGTCAAACCGAAGACGTAGATGTCTTTGATTTAGCTGAAACCATCCCAGGTCCAAGCAGTAATACACTCGCTGAGTTAGCAAAAGAGCTGGGGATTGTGATTGTTGCCTCACTATTTGAAAAACGTGCTACCGGTCTTTATCACAATACTGCGGTTGTGCTTGAAAAAGACGGTACCATTGCAGGCAAATACCGCAAAATGCATATTCCTGACGATCCTGGTTTTTATGAAAAATTTTACTTCACACCGGGTGATTTAGGCTTTCAGCCGATTCAAACCTCTGTTGGCAAGCTTGGTGTACTAGTATGTTGGGATCAATGGTTTCCCGAAGCTGCACGCCTAATGGCAATGGCCGGTGCTGAATTATTAATTTACCCAACAGCAATTGGCTGGGATCCCCGTGACGATAACGCAGAGCAAACGCGTCAAAAAGATGCCTGGGTCATTTCGCAACGTGCACACGCGGTTGCCAATGGTGTGCCAGTGATTAGTTGTAACCGTGTTGGTCATGAAAGTGATCCAAGTGGGCAAAGTGACGGTATTCAATTTTGGGGGAATTCATTTATTGCCGGTCCTCAAGGTGAACTGTTAGCTGAAGCCAATAACACCGATGAGCAACTGTTAGTGGTTGAACTTGATCAAAAACGCTCTGAAAATGTTAGACGAATTTGGCCATACCTACGCGACCGTCGTATTGATCATTACCAAGATCTAACCAAAATATATCGCGATTAAGAATAAATTAGCGCCTCAATTGAGGCGCATTAAAGGAGTAGTAAATGGCGTTTGCGCAATGGGCAGCCTTGCCTTGGGTAAAATCTCAAAAAGATAAAATTCAATGGGGGCAACTGACAGGCAGTGGGTTAAGTATCGCCATTGCCCAAGGTGTCAAACAACAAGATGGCTTAGTGCTGATTGTCACCCCTGATACCCCTAGTGCACTGCGCTTAGAAACCGAATTAGAATGCTTACTTCCTGATCATCCGGTCATGATTTTTCCCGACTGGGAAACACTGCCCTATGATCACTTTTCACCGCACCAAGATATTATTTCATCACGTTTAGCCACCTTAAATACGCTAAAAAAAGAACAACAAAGTGTATTAATTGTACCGGTTTCAACCTTGATGTTGCGAACAGCCCCTGCTTCGTTTATTTATGGCTCCACCATTAATTTTAAAGTCGGCGATATTCTGGATACGCACCAGCTGCGTAATAACTTAGAGCAAGCTGGTTACTTACATGTACAACAAGTGATGGAGCATGGTGAGTACGCCATTCGCGGTTCAATTGTTGATTTATACCCGATGGGCAGCCCGCATCCATTTAGACTTGATTTTCTTGATGATGAACTCGACACCATTCGCTTATTTGATGTTGAAAGTCAGCGCTCTGATGAAAAAGTCGAAAAAATTGAGTTATTACCTGCCCATGAGTTTCCGACCAATGAAGCGGACATTGAGCGCTTTAGGATCAACTATCGCGAAAAGTTTGGCGCCAGCTCATCCCAAGATTCTGTGTATATGCAAGTAACCAAAGGCAATTGGCCGGCGGGCATTGAATATTACATGCCGCTGTTTTTCGAGCAACTTGCCACTATCTTTGATTACCTACCAGCGCACACCACCGTGATGCAGTTAGGTGATTTAGAAAATGCAGCCGATCACTTTTGGCATGATGTGAATGTACGTTATGAAAATCGCCGCGTCGATCCCCTCAGACCTTTACTTGAACCGGTTGCCTTATATCAACCGATCAATGAATTGTTTGCCAATTTAGGCAACTTTGCCCGCATTCGCCTTTCGCAAGCAAAGCTGCCTACTAAGGCGGGAAATAAAAATCTCACTACCAGTGAATTACCGGCTGTGCGCATTGATCATAAACTGCATGAACCGTATCAAGCGTTTATCAATTATGTTGCCGCGCAAAAAAAACAAAAAGGCCGTATTTTACTGTCGGTTGAATCAGACGGTCGCAGGGAATCTTTACTCGCCATACTTAAACCCAGTGGTCTAAAATTTAAAGAGTTTTTATCATTCGACGAGTTTGTTAATAGTAGTAGCGATGTAGGGCTGATTGTCAGCCCATTAGAACAAAGCGTCGTGCTAGGCACTAAACCTGTATTATCAATTATTACAGAGCAAGAGTTACTCGGAATTAAAGTATCGCAGCGCCGTCGTCGTAAACATAAATACGAAGCCAGCCAAGATGCGTTAATTCGTAATCTTGCAGAGCTTAAAGTAGGCCAACCTATTGTTCACCTTGATCACGGCGTAGGCCGCTATCAGGGGCTACAGACGATTGATGCAGCAGGTTTGATCACCGAATTTGTTACTATCACCTATGCTAATGATGCAAAACTGTATGTGCCGGTATCAGCACTGCATATGTTAAGTCGTTATTCTGGAGGGGAAGAAGCCAGTGCCCCACTACATAAACTGGGCTCAGATGCATGGGAAAAAGCGAAAAAACGCGCAGCTGAGAAAGTCCGTGATGTGGCAGCTGAATTACTCGACATTTATGCTAAGCGACAAGCAAAACCAGGTAATGCCTTTAAGCTTGATGGCGCAGCTTATCGGGTATTTAGTGATAGTTTTCCGTTTGAAGAAACTGACGATCAACGCAATGCCATCGAGGCTGTGTTAGGCGATATGCAAAGTAAACACGCTATGGACCGACTAGTCTGTGGTGATGTTGGTTTTGGTAAAACAGAAGTTGCCATGCGCGCCGCATTTGTTGCAGTGAACGATAACAAGCAAGTTGCGGTATTAGTTCCAACCACATTACTTGCACAACAACACTATGAAAACTTTAAAGACCGCTTTGCTGATTTACCCATTGAAGTAGGTGTACTGTCTCGCTTTAATTCGCCAAAAGAGCAAAAAGACACCTTAGAAAAAATGGCCAAAGGTACCCTAGACATTGTCATTGGTACCCATAAGCTTATTCAGCAAGATATTATTTTCAAAGACTTAGGCTTATTAATAGTCGACGAAGAGCACCGTTTTGGGGTTCGTCAAAAAGAAAAAATCAAATCATTGCGTGCCGATGTTGATATTTTAACGCTAACGGCAACACCTATCCCACGGACTTTAAACATGGCCATGAGTGGTATGCGTGACTTATCAATCATCGCCACCCCACCTGCGAAACGTTTGGCAGTAAAAACATTTGTTCGCCAACGCGATGCTGATTTAATAAGAGAAGCGGTGCTGCGTGAAATTAAACGCGGCGGCCAAGTGTACTTTTTACATAACAATGTTGAAACTATTGATCGTGTTGCTGAAGAAATTAGCGAGTGGGTGCCAGAAGCAAGCGTTGCCTCTGCGCATGGACAAATGCGCGAACGAGATTTAGAGCAATTGATGAGTGAATTTTATCACCAAAAATATAATGTATTAGTGTGTACTACGATCATCGAAACGGGTATTGATATCCCAACAGCTAATACCATTATTATGGATAGAGCCGATAAACTGGGTTTAGCGCAATTACATCAGCTGCGCGGTCGTGTTGGCCGTAGCCACCATCAAGCCTACGCCTATTTATTAACGGGTAATCCAAAAGCACTGTCCAAAGATGCTGTAAAACGCCTTGAAGCGATAGAGTCTCTCGAAGATTTGGGCGCAGGTTTTGCGCTTGCGACCCATGATTTAGAAATTCGTGGTGCTGGTGAACTATTAGGCGATGACCAATCCGGACAAATGCAAACCATCGGCTTTAGTTTATACATGGAAATGCTAGAGCAAGCGGTGAAAGCCCTACGTGAAGGTAAAGAGCCAACCCTTGAAAACTTACTCCATCAACAAAGTGAAGTCGATTTAAAACTCGCAGCTTTATTACCTGATGACTATATTCATGATGTTAATGCGCGATTAGGAATTTACAAACGAGTTGCCAGCTGCGCTAATATTGATGATATGGATGAATTACAAGTTGAACTGATCGATCGCTTTGGTTTATTGCCTGATGCCACGAAAAACTTGTTTAGTTTGCAGCAGCTCAAACTCAAAGCCAGTGAATTAGGAATTAAGAAAATTGAAGCGAATCCTAAGGGTGGCTATTTCGAGTTTAGCCAACATACTAAGGTTAACCCTAGCTTCATTATAGGTTTGATACAAAGTGCGCCTAAGGTGTACAAAATGGATGGTGCAAATAAGTTGCGCTTTGCGATCAATGAGGCAAATGCCCGTGAACGCTTAAAAATGGTCACTGCAATGATTGCAGATTTCGAAAAAAAGGTTAGCCATTAATGTTGCTTAAAAAATCTCTGATCCTACTGTGCTGCGTATTCAGCAGTGCAGCATTTGCTGAGCGTTGGTTTGAAGTTGAAGTACTCATTTTCAAACAACGCCCTGCCCCTTATCTGCAAGAAGATTTTAGTTTGGAGCAAGATCCAATCAGGGCCAAGCGTAGCCTTGATTTACTGACACCACTTTATAGCGAGCAAGCAAAACAAGACTGTATAAATGGTGACAGCCGTTTTAATTCACAGTCATTAACCGACTCAGTAATTGGTGCCAGTCACTCTAACTTATGTGATGACAGCATTGATTATTTACACAGTTACTCAAGCTTACCAATAAGTCCATTAGCGCCAGCTAAAGACGATATGGAGCAAACCTACTTACTTGCCCCAGAGCAGCTACAATTTAAGTCACAACAACAAGAATTGATACGCAAAGGCCTGAGGCCTTTACTGCATACTGGTTGGCGTTTCGCTGGAGCAAGTCAGTCTCGCTCTGAGCATATCAAACTATTTGCTGGTAAATTATTACGCGCCCCAATCGTTGCCTCTACATCACAATATTCAAATAATGACTTCATTAGTTTAGTGAGTTCGAATCAACCCATTGTCCCCGAAATTGAACAAGCGGCTGATCAATGGGAGTTAGATGGTATCTTTAATATTTACCTGCGCCATTACTTATTTATTAACGCTAGTTTTGATGTTAATGAAAGCCTACCTAATGGTGACATTCAGCATGCTCGATTTTCACAATTTAAGCGGGTAATAAGTGGCGAGATACATTATTTTGATCATCCAAAAATGGGAATGATCGTGCAAATTAGAAAATTTAAACACTAAATAAAGGAAGATAATCAATGAAAAAGTTTTTCATTATTGTGGCAGCATTGAGCCTTGCAGCCTGCTCAAAAGTAAGTTTAGAAAATTACGAAAAGATCGAAATAGGTATGGATAAAACCGAAGTTGAAGCCATCTTAGGGAGTGCAGATAGTTGTGTAGAAAAAACCCTACATACAAACTGCACATGGGGTAATGAGAGTAAAAACATCGAAATTACGCTAGTGTCTGATAAAGTATCTTTATACAGCAAAAACGGTTTAGAGAAGTAAAAATCAAACCAGATGGAACATATCTCCATCTGGTTTTATAAAATCTACCACCAGTATACTGGGTAATGGCGTTTAGGATTGCGTGATAAATTATTAACTAATAACCCCACCAATAACATAATTGCAGCTCCTGATAACACAGGACTTATTACATAGAAATACCCAAGTTTCTGTATCGACTCACCACCGATCACAGCAATCAATGCTGTTGCCCCGCCTGGCGGGTGCAATGTACGGGTTAAATGCATCACTGCTATTGATACTGACACTGCAAGCGCACTGGCCAACATTAAATCGCTGCCTAAAAATTTGGCAACGGTTACTCCTACCAGAGCACTAAAAAAATGGCCACCAATCAAATTGCGTGGTTGAGAAAACTCAGCCAATGGCGCACCATAAATAAGCACTGCAGTAGCCCCTAAAGAGCCAATTAAATATAAGTTACTTAGTGGGTCAAACTGTAAGCTTTTACCAATCATAGCCACTAAGTAAATCCCCAAGAAAGAGCCAAGTAATGACCATAGAATTTTACTCATCGGTTTACGTGGCGGGCATTGGCTTGTTGCTGTCATTCTAGAGATAAGCAGACGCATTGTACTCCCATTAAGGCAGAATAAAGAGGGTGATAATACCTGATAGCGATTGAAAATAGACTAAATTATTTATTCCATTTCGCTATAAATAAGCTCAATGTTAACTATTTTACTTCTGTTTAAAGTGATCTTATAACGTTGGTATTTTATCTCCTGAGCACTTTGATAAGAAACCACCACATTCAATTGGTATCTACGCTCTACACTTTGTTTAGATATCTTATTATTATCAATATGATATAGCTTACCTTCACCCTTTTTTAAGTTACGCGTAAATGCAGCTAAACTGAACTGTAAATTCTGTTGCAAACTATCATAGCCAGGTAAAAACTCTTTAGCGCTCACCCGAATCTCACTGGCAAAATGCAACCACTGCGCCGCTTGTTTATTTTGCTGGCGCCGCTTTGAAAATATCTTTCTAACATCCTCAGGAATATGCCTAAAACGGGTATATTCAAGCCATATATATTGTGTGGCTATTTTGTCTTTAGTAACGCTATTACGAAATTGAAATCGCCATTTGGGCCGTCCTTTTACTATTGCTCGCCAAATTACTCGGGTAATATCTTCTTTAAAAATTTCCCGCATACCATAAATGGCACCTAAAATAATCACTAAGGTAGCTGTCACTTCAGTAAACGAAATCCGGGCATTCAGTACAACCACCATCACAAATGCCATTATGATTGCGGTAACAGTGCCTTTAACGAGTCGTTTTAAATAGCTGTTAAGGTGACGAGTACTCCGGTTCAACACCACCCCATGCTCAATCAAACGCTGTAATAAGCGCATTTTATTAGTAAGTCGATTAGCATCAAGCAACGTCGATTCTGAGTTATATTGTTGTTCATGGCGATAGTTTTGCTCAGCTTTACAAAAATTCATCAGCTCAGTGCGCTCTTTGGCGTAATCACTACTGCGTGGCCCTTCATCAAGTAACTTTAAAAATGACTGCTCAATATGCCAGCTTAAATAGTTGTCAGCATTGGTGTAAAACGAAATCAGCTTCTCGTCATCAGGGGTATAACGTCTTAATTTTTTTAGTAAGCCCTGGCTTAACTCACACAACTCAATGGCCCGCTGATAGAATTCATCAAGCTCTTTAATCTTTAATGTATCTTTAATATCTGTATCAATTGCTAAGCGCACTTGATAGCAATAGAGGTTAAGATTTTGCCGGTAATCTTGCTGTTCGCCTTTATTTTTACTGACAAAACGACTACGCACTAAAGGTAAATGGATATTATTGGCGTTATAGGCTAAATGCGATTTAAAGTGATTATTAAAATACGCTTCTTCAGTGAGCGTTTGTGGGTTGATCCCCATTTCATTAGGGATAGAAAAGTACAAGTCAATACGCTGTTCAGAGCGCGGACTCAGTTCTGGTTCGATAATAAAGGATAAGTTTTCATCCTGTTTTAACAATCAACTCTCCTAAAAAAATTTAGATACGTTTAGTTTACTGTTACACCTGTGTTTGTTCAATAAAAAAGGCCTAGTAAAAACTAGGCCTTAGAAAGAATCAAAGTCAGTTACTGATTAGAATTTAACATTCACACCAGCGAAGAAACGACGACCTAATGTATCGTACGAGTATGCATCTGTATTTGCATCAGTATAACCTGTGTAATAAGGCGGTTGCTTATCAAATAAGTTATTTACGCCAGCGTTTACAGAGACTGTGTCATTAATCATGTAAGAACCGCTAATGTCGCTGTATACAACATCTGGTGTAGATGGAGTGCTACATACGCTTGTCTCAGATAGACATGCATAGCTGTCCATTCCTGCAATATAGCGCATTTGGTACTGTGCATCCCAATTATCGCCAGCAACACCTACAGTTAGGTTTGACTTGATATCTGAGTAGCCACCTTCACCACCAGTAACTAAACCAGCATAATCAATTGTCGTATCAAGTACTTCAACGCTATATTCATCTAAGTATGTAACGTCTAAAGCTGTACGCCATGCTAAGCCTGCAGCATCAAATCGATATGCAAAGTTTACGTCATAACCTTTAGTGTTTTCTTTACCAATGTTTTGTAACTGGTTATTAAAGCTAATACGGCCAGTTTGTTGGTTAAAGTTAATGTTTGATGACTGACAAAGTGGTGAATCTTGGTTTTGATAACCACCCGTGTCTTCATTTAGACAGGTTTGCACTATGTATTGATTATTAACACTCGCAATCGCATTTTCGATTTCAATGTCGTAGTAATCAACAGTCATTGAGAAGCCATCAAACCACTCTGGTGCATATACAAAACCTAACGTTACTGTATCAGCTTCTTCAGGTGTTAACATGCTATTACCGCCAACTGTTACTTCAGCTTGGTCTTGCGCATTTGGGAATTCAACCTGCTCATATGAAGGAGAATCACCTTGATATAACTCAGAAACTGAAGGCGCACGGAATGCAGTTGAACGAACACCACGTAGCATTAGTTCATCATTTACACGCCAAGTTAAACCTAGTTTCCATGTTTCATCTGAACCAAATGTACTGTAGTCAAACGCACGAACAGCAACACTCAAATCAACACTTTCTGCTAAGAAAGCATCAGCAAGTAAAGGAACTGCAAGCTCTAAATACGCTTCATTAACGTCAAAACGACCACCAGTAGGCTCTACACGTGGGTCATTTGCAAGACCTTGTGATGTTAGTGAATCAGGAATGTACCATGCTTTTTCTTCACGACGCTCAACACCCGCAGCAAAAGCCATATAGCCTGCTGGTAATTCCATAACATCGCCAGTTAGTGCTGCTGAGATCATGAATAACTGGCTACCGCCTGAGTTATTTTCAGTATATACATATTGACCTAGGCTATCAGGCTTCCAAGAGTCTTGTGAAATTGGATCAAAAGTACCTGCTGTGATTGCGTCTTGGATTGAACCCATGTTGTGTAGGTTTGCAAGACGGTCTACAGAGTCATTACGACCAAATAGTACAGAGGTATCCCACTCCCAACCATTATCTAAGAAACCGTTTACACCAACAACTGAGCGAACAGTATCAACGGCTTGAGAGAACTCACGAGGACCTGTATCAGTCATACGACGACCGTATGAAACTTCATCACCATAGTTCACACCTGAATCAACAAGTGAGCTATTCATGTTATCTGTGTAAGTGAAATCAAACCAGATTGGTTGTGATGCCATTTGCTGCTCTGACCAACGCTTAGAGTATGTAAACTCTGAATATAAACGTGTTTCATCAGTTATATCAAAATGACCAATACCTGTTAGGTTTAAGCGTTTCATTGGTGTAAATAAGTAGCTATCTGGAGCAAAGTTATATGCATCTTGCTCATCAGTGTAGTTATGCCAACCACCACCTTCTTCACCTTGAAGGCTTAAATCACCTGACCATACATGGCCATTTGGCGTGTATGAAGAGCCACCACAGTATTTTTCGCCTTCATCAGTTTCATAAATTGCACACTTTGAAAAGTCACGATCACCTTGAGATGCTTCACCACGGTCAGTATATTGTAAACCGATTACAACATTACCACGGTCAAAAGAACCACCTAAAGTTAAATCAAATGATGTTTCTTCTGCATCACCTTCACCTGTGATAGCAGAGTTAAGGTTCATATCTAAACCTTCGAAATCATCTTTTAAGATAATGTTTACAACACCTGCAACCGCATCAGTACCATATACAGCCGAGGCGCCGTCTTTTAATACTTCAACTTGCTTGATCATTGATACTGGAATGGTATTTAAGTCAACAGTAGATGCTGCACCAGTACCCGATGCAATCATACGGCGACCGTTTACAAGTACTAATGTACGCTGTGAACCAAGACCACGTAAGTCAACACGTGCGTTACCACCAGAACCATTGTTGATACCTGGGTTTGTCATTGCGCCGCCAGTAGCGGTCATTTTTTGTAAAACGCTATCGATGCTGGTTGCACCCATTGCTTTAATATCATCTGCACCTATCAAAGTTACTGGGCTTGACGTTTCCATGTCTGTGCGTTTAATACGAGAACCCGTTACTTGGATTTTTTCGATTGATTGTGCTGCTTCATCTGCAGCTATAACACTTGTTGAGAACATCGGAATGGCTGCAAAAACAGCTAAACTAAGAATAGATTTTTTCATTTGAAACCCTACTTGTTGGAAAAATACCTTGCTCAGGTAGTGCTCGTTATTATTAGAATCACGAGTCAACGGAGGGCAACTTAGGTGGATTTAACTGAACGAAAACTGAATGGGCGGACAATAAATGCCACAGCCATTTTAAACAAACCTTAACAAGGTACAAAAGTTAATGAATGTTTCATTGTTAACTACTTAATACTTTTTACATTCAACAAGATAGAGTAAATATAAAACATTTAAACCATGTATGCAACCAAACTGATTAAGTTTGTAATCATATGTAATTAAAGGGAGTAAATACCTAAATCAGAAAATTTCACAACTTAATCACATCATTTTAGTATAACTGCAAAACTGAGTAAGAAATGCTAACCATACTTATGCAGAAACTTTGCGTATTTAAGCGATTGCTTGCCTCATTTATATCTTTATATGTAGATTTAATGCTATTCATTACAGCTTCACATATAAATAAAGTTGTCTAATGCGCTAGAAGAGAGCTGCTTGAAGATGCTTGGATTGATATGAGTATAAAGGAAAGAAAGGTTACTTTTATTACAGTAAAAACGAGTAAGATATTGTGAAGAATAGAACTTAAGGAGCACACCAGACAGTTCTCTGCACTTAAAGTCTATAAGCATGCTTAGTTAACAGTGATATGGCGCAGGTCGCGTTACAGAATAATCAACCTGTTACGATAAAATGGCAGTTAAGGCTCAGGTCAATAAGTCACATCAAAGTAATAAAATATAGGCTCAGCGTGTTCTTGTTGATCTTTAAGCACTAGCACTAATTTCCAGGTCATGTTTCGCTCAGCACATATACCAACCATGGTATTCGCTACTAATATATCCTCACGAGATTCAAATAAAACGGGAATAAAGCCCATATACATTGTTACGCCCTCGAGCTTCGCACTGTGCACTGTAAAACCATTCGGTACTGACAAGTGAATTTCAAAAGGTGTTTCTGGTGTTATATTTGGTTCTGGTAACCAAACCTTTACCTGATCCTTATAATGGCATAATTGGTTACTTTCACAGCTTGCGGCTTGGCTTTGCTCTTCTATACTTATTGTTTGCGAATCACATGCTATTAATAACTTTAGTACACTTAAAAACACAATTAACAATTTAATTGGCATAGCATTCCTTGAGGAAAATAACAGCGGATACTAATCAGCGTACCGTTAAAATACAACCATTGCGCAGAATTAATACGCAAATGTATAAGAAAGTGTGTCAAAAATAGCCAACTGCGTGAGAAAAATTGATTGATGTCATAATTTTATGCAATTGACCTATCTTTTTTAGGTCAAAAAATTTATCATTTCCCTGCAAATATAAGGGTTTCTCGAGTTTGTTTTCTGAAGCAGTCAAGGCTTTGAGGGTTTTTGATAACATACTTGTGAATAATAGTAGGCCCCACTTTTTATAAGTGGGTAATTCATTTCTAAACGCATAAATTGCAGCGGAAGCCAGAAAATGAGCCAAACAGTAGCATCACAAACTGAGTACAACTATAAGGTTGTACGCCAATTCGCTATTATGACAGTGATTTGGGGCATCGTTGGCATGAGTATTGGGGTTCTGATTGCTGCCCAATTAGCTTGGCCAGCACTTAACTTTGATACACCATGGTTAACTTACTCTCGACTTCGTCCGTTACACACGAACGCAGTTATTTTCGCATTTGGTACAAGTGCACTTTTTGCTACGTCGTATTACGTCGTACAACGTACCTGCCAAACGCGCCTTCTCTCAGATAAATTAGCAGCCTTTACATTTTGGGGCTGGCAATTAGTTATCGTACTTGCGGTTATCACACTGCCTTTAGGTATTACCAGCTCAAAAGAATACGCAGAACTTGAGTGGCCAATCGATATATTAATTGCGGTGGTATGGGTTACCTACGCAGTCGTATTCATGGGTACAATTGCAAAACGTAAAGTATCACATATTTATGTAGCAAATTGGTTCTATGCGGGCTTTATTATTACAGTAGCTGTACTACACATTGTTAATAGTATGGCTGTTCCAGTTTCACTTACTAAATCATATTCTATTTACGCGGGTGCGGTAGATGCAATGGTGCAGTGGTGGTATGGACATAACGCTGTAGGTTTCTTATTAACAGCAGGCTTCTTAGGTATGATGTATTACTTTGTACCAAAACAAGCAGGCCGTCCGGTTTATTCATACCGTTTATCAGTGGTTCACTTTTGGGCATTGGTTTCTCTTTATATTTGGGCCGGTCCTCACCACTTACACTACACTGCACTTCCTGACTGGACACAAAGTTTAGGCATGGTTATGTCTATTATCTTATTTGTTCCTTCATGGGGCGGTATGATCAACGGTATCATGACGCTATCAGGCGCATGGCACAAGTTACGTACTGATCCAGTATTGCGTTTCTTAGTAGTGTCATTATCTTTCTATGGTATGTCTACCTTCGAAGGTCCGATGATGGCAATCAAATCTGTAAATGCCCTCTCTCACTACACTGATTGGACAGTGGGACACGTTCACTCTGGTGCACTAGGTTGGGTTGCGATGATTTCTATCGGCGCGATTTATCACCTCATCCCTGCGTTATTCTCGCAAGGTCGTATGTACAGCGTGAAACTTGTTAATACACACTTCTGGTTACATACCGTAGGTGTTGTACTTTATATTGTTGCAATGTGGATCTCAGGTGTTATGCAAGGCCTAATGTGGCGTGCAGTGAACGCTGACGGTACATTAATGTATAGCTTTGTACAGTCGCTACAAGCATCTCATCCTTTCTATGTTATGCGCTTCTTAGGTGGTGTATTCATTGTCGCTGGTATGCTCGTTATGGCTTATAACGTGTACCGTACAATTTCAGCGAAAAATGATTCGTTGAAGTTAGACGCGCAAGCACAGTTAGCATAACGGAGTGAGATGATGAGCAATAAAAATTCACAAAACAAACACGAAATAGTCGAAAAGAATATCGGCCTAATGGCTATCTTGACGGTTTTTGCTATCAGTTTTGGTGCCCTAGTAGAGATCACTCCACTAATGTTCCAAGACGATACAACAAAGCCTGTAGATGGCTTACGTCCACTTAATGCACTTGAAATGGAAGGCCGCGACATCTATGTACGTGAAGGATGTTATAACTGTCACTCACAGATGATCCGCCCATTCCGTGACGAAGTTGAACGTTATGGCCACTATTCAGTCGCTGGTGAGTCAGTATGGGATCACCCATTCCAATGGGGTTCTAAACGTACTGGTCCTGACCTAGCTCGTGTTGGTAAACGTTACTCGGACGACTGGCATTATGCTCACTTAGTTGACCCACGTGCAGTGGTTCCTGAGTCAAATATGCCAGGCTTTCCTTGGTTAGCAGAGAATCGCGTTGATACTAGCCTGACTCTGAAAAAACTTAAAATTTTCCGTGATACATTCGCCATCAACCCGCAAAACCCGGCACATCCGGGATTAGGTTACGGTAGTGATGAAGAACTAATCGCTGATGTTGCCAAAGTTGACGCAATGAACGATGGTAAAGGAGCAACAGAAATGCAAGCTCTTATCGCCTACTTGCAACAACTTGGCACACACTTGAAGTAATAATTATGGATTACGGAACATACAGAGGCATTTTAACTCTGGTAATTTTAGTACTATTTATTGTCATTGTTGTGTGGGCGTACAGTAAGCGTAGTAAAACACGTTTTAAAGACGCTGCAAATGCCATCTTTGAAGATGAAGAGAAGCATAACAAGACAATCTCTAACGAGGAAAAGGGGTCTGAGAAATGACTAGCTTTTGGAGTATATGGGTTATTGTATTAACCCTATCATGTCTTATCATTTTGTTTGGTTTGCTAGTTTGGAACTTAAAAAACTACGCAGGCGTTGAAGAAGGTGAAAGCTGTGGGCATGAATTTGATGGTATTGAAGAACTAAACAACCCACTGCCAAAGTGGTGGACCTACATGTTCTTTGCAACATTCGCATGGTCAGTTTACTACTTAGCGGCATACCCAGGTTTAGGTAACTGGGAAGGTCTTGGTAAGTGGACCAGTTCTAACCAAGGTATTACATCTCTTGCAGAATCTAAACAAGCTGTTGAAGATGCACACGCAGAAGGTCGCTTTGTAAAACTGGATGCTGAATATCGCGCTGCCGACGAACGTTTTGGTCCAATTTTTTCGGCTTTTGCTGAGCAAGATATCGAAACACTTGCAACTGATGAAAAAGCACTGGAAATTGGGCAGCGTTTATTTGCGCAAAACTGTTCACAGTGCCATGGCTCAGATGCACGTGGTGGTCAAGGCTTCCCTAACCTAACTGATAAAGATTGGTTATATGGCGGCACACCAGACAAAATCAAAGAAACGTTATTACACGGTCGTATTGCTGCGATGCCACCTTGGGGTGCTGCATTAGGTGAGCAAGGTGTGAAAGAAATGACCGCTCACGTATTAAGCTTATCTGGGCGTACTGTTAACCAAAAAGACGCCGCAGCCGGTGCAGCTAAGTTTGCAATGTGTGCAGCGTGTCATGGTGCGGATGGTAAAGGTTCTGTAGCACATAACCTACCGTTTGGCGCACCAGATTTAACGGATAACATCTGGCTATATGGTGGTTCTCAACGTGCTGTTGAAGAAACTATTGTAAACGGCCGTGCTGGTGTAATGCCTGCATGGAAAGACATTTTAGGTGAAGAAAAAGTCCACCTATTAACAGCGTATGTGTATAGTTTATCGCAAGATAAATAAGCAAAACGTTAATTAAATGTTTATAGTTTAATCTTTTAATTCAATAGATTAATTAAGATCAAAAAAGCCTCCATCTGGAGGCTTTTTTTTAGTCTTTTCAATTTAAATCCTATAAAATGTCTGCACCGAAAACAAATTAAGCGTATTTATGACTCCTACTCCGTGGTATAAAAATTTCTGGCCTTGGTTTTTAATCTTTTTTCCGCTAGTTGCCATCGTTGGTTGTATTTCTCTATTCATTACAGCAATCGGTAATGGCCCTGATATGGTCGTGGATGATTACTATAAAAAAGGCAAAGCGATTAACTTAGAATTAAGTAAATTCGATAAAGCCAAAGCGCTTTATTTACACGGTGAATTAAAAGTAGAAGCGGATAAAATTAGCTTTAAGTTTAATAAAGGCGACACTAGCAATATCTACTCATTAAAGCTGTCATTTTATCATCGTACAATTGAAGATCATGACTTTAGTACGCATTTGACGCCAAATGCCAATGGTGAATTTACCGCTATTGTTGAGCCCTATATCAACGGCACTTATACAGTTTTTATTGAGCCAACTGATGGTAGCTGGAAACTAAAAGAAAACATCACTTTGCCAAGTGAGCAAAGTATTGCCGTAAGCCCTGAGTATAAGTAGTCACCCTATCATGTCCAATAACTGCTTTCACTGCCTTGAAAGTGTACCCGCAGGTTTTAGCGCTACGGTTGTTATAGACGGTAGTGCAGAGCCTATGTGTTGCATTGGCTGTCAAACCGTTGCCGAGACAATTGTCGCTCAAGGCATGACCGATTATTATAAATTTAGAACAGTCACTGCGGGTAAAGTTGAACAACTAGTCCCGGAACAACTTGAACTGATCAAAAGTTATGATAATGAAGATATTCAAGATGAATTTATAAGTCAAAATGGCGATATCAGTGAAGTATTACTGACCGTCGAAGGTATCACCTGTGCTGCGTGTGCGTGGCTAATTGAAAAGCAGCTGCTGAATATGGCCGCTGTAAAACGAGTAGACGTAAACACTTCGACCAATCGCGCCATGATTCAGTGGCATAAAAATGCTTTACCGCTGAGTGATATAATCAAAGCATTGCTAGAAATAGGTTATAAAGCATACCCTTTCCAAGCCGACCTAGAAGCAAGCCAAAAACAACTCGTTGCAAAAGCCTACATACGTAGACTCGGCGTGGCAGGCTTAATGACCATGCAAGTAATGATGTTCGCCTTTGCCATGTACTTTGGAATGTTTTCTGGCATGGAAGAAAACTTTGAGCAGTATTTTCGCTGGATCAGCCTAATACTCGCCTCCCCTGTTATTTTATACAGCGCAATGCCTTTCTTAACAAATGCTATAAATGGACTCAAAGCTAAACAGCTCAACATGGATTTACCGGTGTCATTGGCTATCTTTGGGGCATATGCAGCCAGCAGCTATGCCACAATAATGGCCGTAGGCGAAGTCTATTTTGAATCAATTTGTATGTTTACCTTTTTACTTCTACTGGGTAAATATTTAGAGTTTCGTGCACGGCTTAAAGCCAGCGAATTTACTGCAAACTTACAAAAGTTATTACCGCTTACAGCACGTAAACTGGATGAAAATGGCCAAGAGCATATTATTGCGGCTAAAAAGTTAAAACTCGATGACCGAGTCTTGATCAAAGCGGGTGAAACCATTCCAGCTGATGGCATTGTCTGTTCAGGCAATACAACGGTAGACGAATCAATGATGACTGGCGAGCATTTACCCGTTAACAAATACATCGAACATCAAGTGTTTGCAGGTACTGTGAACCATGACGGTGTGATTGAAATTCGCATCAACAAGATTGGCCAAAATACACTTTTAAATCAAATAATAAAACTACAGCACGGTGCACTGGCTACCCGTCCTAAATTAGTAGAGATTACCGACAAAGTTGCGCAATGGTTTGTTGCCTGCTTGCTGGTATTTGCATCTATTACTGCAATTGGCTGGTATCAAGTTGACCCTGAGCATGCTTTTTGGATCACCATAGCGGTACTTGTAGCAACCTGCCCTTGCGCATTAAGCTTAGCTATTCCAACGGCGTTAACCTGCGCGGTGGCAACCTTAACCCGCAAAGGCATACTCATTAAGCAATCTCATGTACTTGAGACTTTGCCACAACTAACCCGCGTTGCCTTTGATAAAACAGGCACTTTGACACAGGGGCGTTTTACTCTTGATGCGGTGGATTTATTAGCAGACACCTTGTCAAAAAAACAAATTTTAACCTTAGCTGCGCAACTGGAGAGTTACTCAGAGCACCCGATAGCTAGCGCATTCACTGAGTTTACACCGAATCAACGCCATTTAACGAATATAACCATCCACCCGGGCCTTGGCATCACTGGTAGTGATGATACCCACCATTATGCGGTGGGCAAAAGCGGCTGGTTCAACAGCAAGAAAAGTAATGCTCAAGCCACGTTTTATATTGATCAACAGCCGGTTGCTAACTTTTATTTTGTTGATGAAGTAAAAAGCAATGCCGCACAGTTGATCCGCTCTTTACAGCAGCAAGGCTTAAGCTGCCATATGTTAACTGGCGATGCGTCAAACGCAGGGCAACAAATTGCTAAAAAGCTTGCGCTTGATAGCTATAAAATAAGCTGTTTACCAGAGGATAAACAAAGCGAAGTACAGCGCTGGTCTCGTGAAGGTGAAATTGTTGCCATGGTTGGTGATGGCGTTAACGATAGCCCGGTTTTCAACAGTGCACATTTATCTATTGCGATGGAGACAGGTGCTGATATTTCCAAAAATACTGCCGATGTGGTATTACTCAACAGTGATTTAGCCGCAATTGACCATTTAATAACGGTATCGAAAAAAACGCGCCGCATTATAAAGCAAAACTTAGCGTTGTCGTTGTTCTATAATGGCTCTATCTTACCGCTTGCAGCGTTAGGACTTGTTGCCCCATGGATGGCCGTTATCGGCATGTCTGCAAGCTCCATTATTGTGATCAGTAACTCACTGAGGTTATTAAAGTTATGAGTATCATTTATATTCTAATCCCCATCGCGATATTGTTTGTATTGATTGCAATCGGGGTATTCTTTTGGGCTGTTCGTGGAGAACAGTTTTCTGATTTAAACAAGCAAGGTCATAGTATTTTGTTTGAAGACGACAAAGAGCAACACAAAAAAAGTAATGATTGATCCGTTATTCGTCAGCGCATTCATTATGGGGTTAATTGGCAGTGGCCACTGCATTGCGATGTGCGGCGGTATTGCCAGCTCTTTACAATTAGCAACCGATAAAAGCCGGCCATTACAATACTCGATTGCGTATAATATTGGCCGCGCTGGCAGCTATATGTTTGCAGGTGCGCTCGTTGCTGGGATCAGCAGCCATTTCGCCACGCAAAACCATTTGCTGGCGTTAACGTTAGCCTTGTTAAGCGGCCTATTTATGATCTTAGTTGGCTTATATATCATGCGCTTAGGCGCAAGCTTACAATGGCTTGAATCATTAGGTAAAACACTAATATGGCAGCATTTAATTAAACTTAACCGCTTTATAATGCCGATTAACTCATTACCTAAAGCAATGGCGTATGGTGCTTTATGGGGGTGGTTACCCTGTGGTTTAGTGTATTCAGCATTAACTTGGGCAATGACCAGTAGCAACGCTTATGATGGCGCTTTAGTCATGCTATTTTTTGCTCTAGGCACTTTTCCCGCCATGTTAAGTATGGGAATGGGAGCACAAGTGCTCCATAAACTATTAAATCACCCTTGGGCACGAATAGCACTTGGCAGCATACTGATCTGGTATGGTATTTATTTACTTATCATTGCAACTGACAAGCTGGTGCATTAATCTTAACAAATTGATGTGACAACATTTTACGGACTGAACTAATGGATTTATCTCATAACAAAACCAAAAACAATTGTACTATCAGCTGTAATGACTGCAGTATTAGCCAATTATGCTTGCCTTTTACCCTTAATGGTCAAGAAATGGATAAACTGGATGAAATCATCGAGCGTAAAAAACCGCTTCATAAAGGTGACTTTCTATTTGAGTCGGGTGCCCCATTAAATGCTATTTTTGCAGTTCGTTCTGGTTCATTTAAATCATATACTCTCTCTGAGCAAGGTGATGAACAAATCACCGGCTTTCACCTAGCGGGTGACTTAATTGGCTTTGATGCAATAAATAAAATGACTCATCAAAGTTTTTCACAAGCACTTGAAACCTCGATGGTATGTGAAATTCCATTTGATACCTTAGATGAACTGTCTGGTAAATTGCCGAAATTACGCCAACAAATAATGCGTTTGATGAGCAGTGAGATTAACTATGATCAAGAAATGTTTTTAGCACTCAATAAAAAATCGGCTGAAGAGCGTTTAGCAAGCTTCATTCATAATTTATCAAATCGGTTTGGTGAGCGTGGCTTTTCGCGTAAGGAATTTCGCTTTACCATGACCCGTGGTGAAATTGGCAATTACCTTGGCTTAACGGTTGAAACAATTAGCCGCTTATTAAGCCGTTTTCAAAAAGCTGAGCTGATCAAAGTAGAAGGTAAATTTATAACTATTTTAGATAGTGAAGGTTTATCTGCAGCAGCGGCAATTCACCCCAAATAAATTGATCTAGCGTAACATATGCTTCGCTGTTACTTTAACTACTCATGAAATGCGTTACACTGTAAGTATTATGTAGACATAGAATGTAGTTAAAGGAGCAGCTTATGAACACTATCAAACAGATCCTCGCTATTATCGATCCAACCGCTGACTCGCAGCATGGTTTATCTCGTTCTATTGAACTTGCTAAAAAATCAGGTGCCAGTATCACCGCCTTTATGAGTATTTATGATTTCTCATATGAAATGACCACCATGCTCTCGGCCGATGAACGCGAAGCAATGCGTAACGCCGTCGTAAAAGATCGCCAATTATGGTTAGATGAAATTTTAACACAGTATCCAGAGGTTAAAATCTGCAGCCGAGTTGTGTGGCATAACCGCGCATATGAAGCGATCATAGATACTGTTATCAATGAACAATTTGATTTGGTTGTTAAAGGCACCCACCAGCACGACACTTTAAAGTCCGTTATTTTTACGCCAACTGACTGGCATTTAATTCGTAAATGCCCAGCACCAGTATTACTCGTCAAAGAGCAAGCATGGCCTGCACAAGGAAATATTTTAGCCGCAGTAAATGCCGTCAGTGAAAACCAACAGCACCTTGATTTAAATCACCGTATTATTAAAGATGCACAATTTCTATGCGAGCTTGCTAACGCCAGTTTAAATCTCGTCAACGCCTACCCTGCTACACCTGTGAATATCGCTATTGAAATTCCAGAATTTAATCCCAGCGTCTACAATGAATCGGTTAAGAAACACCATATAGAATCAACCCAAGCATTAGCAGCTAAACATCAAATTAGTCAGCAACACTGTGTTATTGAAGAAGGTTTACCCGAAGATGTGATCCCAGATGTTGCTAAGCGGCTAAACAGCGAGCTAGTTGTTATTGGCACTGTTGGTCGCACAGGCTTAAGTGCGGCTTTAGTTGGCAATACCGCAGAGCATGTAATTGACAGCCTAGATTGCGATGTATTGGCGCTCAAACCCGATGGTTATGTTTCTCCATTGGCAAAATAAATTAGCCAATAAATAAGTTTTGAGCATTGCCACTTTCAGCATATAATACGCCCCTTTATTTTACGCATAGTATTTCAAGGGGGCGTAATGTCGCATTCTGTTCAAGCCAAAGCTCAATATAACTTCAATAAGTTACAAAAGCGCTTACGTCGTCTAACTGGTCAAGCCGTTATGGACTTCAACATGATTGAAGAAGGCGACCGTATCATGGTGTGCTTGTCAGGAGGCAAAGACAGTTACACTCTATTAGATATGCTGCAGCATTTGCAACGTGTTGCACCTATAAAGTTTTCCCTCTTTGCTGTTAATTTAGATCAAAAACAACCAGGCTTCCCTGAGCATGTATTGCCTGAGTATTTAGATACCCTGGGTATTGAATACAAAATTGTCGAAGAAGATACCTACAGTATAGTGACAGACATTATTCCCGAAGGAAAAACAACATGCTCGCTATGCTCTCGCTTACGCCGTGGTATTTTATACCGTACTGCTAAAGAGCTAGGAGCGACAAAAATTGCATTGGGTCATCATCGTGACGATATGATTGAAACGCTATTCTTAAACATGTTTTATGGCGGTAAACTAAAAAGTATGCCTGCTAAACTAATGAGTGATAATGGTGAGCATATGGTTATTCGCCCATTAGCGTACTGTAAAGAAACCGATATTGAAAAATATGCCATTCATCAAGCTTACCCTATTATTCCCTGTAACTTATGTGGCTCGCAGGAAAATTTACAGCGTAAACATACCAAGGCAATGCTTGCGCAGTGGAATAAAGAACACCCAGGTCGTATTGAAAGCATTTTCACCGCGATGCAAAATGTAGTGCCATCACATTTAGCCGATAATCAATTATTCGACTTTGCTAACTTAACAACTGGTGAAGTGATTGACGGTGGTGATATTGCCATGGATAAACCTGACATTCCAAAGCAACCTATCAATAGCAATGAAGACGTTGCTGATGTGGTGACTATTAATTTAAGTTAACAAATTTACTTGTTAAGCAAAATGCCGCATTCATTGCGGCATTTTTATTAGTATCATGCGGATCGTTACGGCATATCCATTAACGCTTGGCTTTGTTCGTCCACTTTAACTTGATAGTTCTCATGCTTTAAACCAAGTAACTGTGGTAGCGTTGCCGCAATACAGATGGATGACAAGGTCCCTACCACAATTCCCGTAAACAAAGCGATAGAAAACCCCTGTAATGGCGCACCAGCGAGTAACCAGACACTCGCAACTGTCGCTAATGTAGTACCTGAAGTGATCAAAGTACGCGTTAAAGTACTTTTAATTGATTCATCAATCACAGTGTTAACGCTTGCGAGTTGTTTATTAGTATCCAAGCGTAGCAATTCACGCACTCGGTCTGCGACAATAATAGAATCATTTAATGAGTAACCAATAATTGCCAGCAAACTTGCCAATACCGTTAAATTAAAATCAAGCTGCAACCACGAAAATAAGCCTACCACTATGATCACGTCATGCAGTAAAGCTATTACCGCCCCCAGCGCCAAACGCCATTCAAACCTAAGTGCTAAGTAAATCATTACAGCAACCATTGCTGCAAATAATGCTAAGCACCCTTGATCGAATAATTCATCTCCCACTTGTGAACCTAAATAAGATGATGACACAACTTCAACACCCAACGACTCATCTTCAGTTAAACTTGTGATCCAGCCTGAGTTTTTTACTTGCTCAGCTTCTCTTAATTGAAAGTGTTGGCTTGATTGCGCGGTGAGAATAAAATCACCGTCATGATAAATACTCAATTTCTCAGTAAGTTCACTTTGGTTAATTGGCACTGAGGTCGTAAACTCAGTTAAATACCCCCCGGTAAAATCAAGGCCAAAATTCAAGCCTTTTGATGTTATTCCTATTACTGAGAAAATGATTAAAAACAGAGATAAAAATAAACCAGATAAACGTAAGCGCGTTATTGTGCTCTTTTTTTCAGTTACTTTACTCATGCATTTACTCCACGTTTGTTTGCCAATTTTAAATACACGGTTTGGCTCAATGCCTTTGAGACATACACGCCGGTAAACACACTGGTTATAAGCCCAAGCGCAAGCGTAATAGCAAACCCTTTTACTGGCCCATAGCCTATGCCATATAAAATGACGGCAGTGATCATCGTGGTAATGTTAGCGTCAAAAATGGTGCTAAATGCTTGTTTATAGCCCTGCTCTATAGCTTGATAGGGCGCACGGCCTTTACGTCGCTCTTCTTTGATACGCTCAAATATAATGACATTAGTATCAACCGCCATGCCAATTGTTAGTACCAGCCCTGCAATCCCAGGTAAAGTGAGCACAACACCAGGCAGCAATGACATTAAACCAACCAAAGCCGTTAAATTTAATAATAAGGCTATATTCGCCACTAACCCTAAGCGCCGATACCACAAAGCCATAAATGCCAATGTGATACCCATTCCTAGCATTAAAGCAGCTAACCCGTTATTTATGTTATCAGCGCCTAAGCTTGGGCCAATGGTTTGTTCTTGCACTATGGTTACTGGGGCGGTTAGTGAACCTGCACGCAGTAATAATGCTAAATCTTGTGCCGCTTGCGGGCTTTGCATATTTGTAATACTAAATTGACTACTTAAGTGCTGAGCTATATTTGCTACATTAATAACTTCACTTTTTTTAACCACTTTTCCTTGGTCATTTTTGTAATATTCAGAATACACTGTCGCCATAGGCTTGCCGATATTACGCTTGGAAAACGCCGACATCGCTTCGCCACCTTGGCTATCAAGGCTCAGTTGTACCAGAGGCTTACCCCACTCATCGCGCCCAGCATGCGCATTATTAATATGTTGGCCTGAAAAGATAGCAATTGGATCTAAGCTGATGGTGCCCCCATTTTGTAGGGCAAAGGACTTGCCGCCATATTCTTTAAGTTGATGGAAATCAAGGGATGCCGTAGCACCAATGATCCGTTTTGCAGCTGCGGGATCTTGTACACCGGGTAGTTCAATACGAATACGCTGTTTACCTTGGCGCTGGGTTACCGCTTCCGTAATGCCTAACTCTTCAATACGACCACGCAACGTCGTCAACGTTTGACTCATCACTTCTTTAGTAAACTCACTACTGCCTTGCTCACTAAAACTAAATGCCACTGTTGTTAACTTACCTTGCGTATGCACCGTTGGAGCTAAACGCTGAAAACGTTTTAAAACTTGCGTCTGCACTGTAAGCAATTGATCTTTTGCAGCTGGTAATGCATGTAATTCAAATCCTTGCGCATTTTGTTGCACACGGACCCCTCTTGCTTTTTCATCACGAATTATCGTTTTTGTTTGCTCATAAGCGCTATCCAGCTGCTCTTGTTGCGCTTTGACTAAATCAACATCTAATACAAACAACACCCCACCATTGAGATCCAGCCCCAACTTTATAGGTGCTAAACCTAAACTTTGTAACCAATCTGGACTTGTTTGATGCGTCACTATTTTTACATTCAACTGCGTAAATTCACTTTTTAACGCTTGCTGAGCTGCGGCGCTTTTTGTCGGCTCGTGGAGTAACACATTTAATGACGATTGCTGTTGAGACGATTGCATAGACTGTTCGACAGTAAAACCGTGTTGATTTAAAAAATCGACCACACTTTTTTGCGTGTCAATTGCTAATAACTCAGCGTTAACTTGTTGTTGTGCTGTCACATGCAACCAGGACTTTGCAGGGTATAAATTTGGTAAGGCGCTAATAGCCAGCAATATCAGTGCTACAAGCATAGCTAGATAGCTTATTTTAAAACGCTGAAACAGCGGTTTTTTTGATGATTTTTTTAACATACTTCTTCCTTAAGCCTATAAAAGCATAGGCTTCACGCCAAAATTGGCGTCGTTATTTTTTGCTTTAGCGAAATCACTAAAACAGCGAAAAATTAACGAGAAGAATTAACTGTGGTAGGTAACAACAGCTCGGTATTGTAAATTTGCGTCTTTCCAACCACTCAAACGAGACTTCTTACCTTCATAACACACAAACCAAGGTAACGTTATTGCCGGTTCAAGAGGCTGTAAATAAAGTTGCCGCGCAAGACTTGGCACAAAAAACTCAAAGATAGCCACATAATTTGGCTCTACTTGAGTATGATATAAAAATAATGACGAGTTGCTAACGGTTAAACGTGGTTGCAATGATTCAAAGCCTGCACCTTCAGAGGGTTGCTCATCCGCCGCACTCTTTTTAGTAAAAGGCGTGGTATCTGACGTTGAATTGTCAAATATCTTTACCGCTAACTGACTCAAATCTGCTTGTATCAGCGGCTGAAAAGTAACAATAGGCTGACTCAGTTCAACTTTAGTGCTGCTCGCAGCAGTTGCCTGCACACTAAAAAGTGCAGCAAACATCAGTAACACAGCGAAGACTAAGCGAAAACGAATCATTTTATTATCTAGCTAGAATATTAATACTATTATTGGGTGCGTTTTAATTATTTCAATAGCGTTTTACTATTAAAAAAATTATGCCGCCGTTTAATACCAATCGACTTAAATACTTAACACGATTGGTATAAAGCGGCACTATAGAGCTATTAAACGACTTCAAGTGATGACATGTCAATCACATAACGGTGAGATAGATCACCTTCTTTTAGACGTTCAAATGCTTGATTGATCTCATCCATTTTAATCATTTCAACTTCTGGAAGAATATTGTGTAGTGCACAGAAATCGAGAATTTCCTGCGTTTGCGCAATACCACCAATTAAAGAGCCAGCCACGCGGCGACGTCCCAATAATAGTGGCACTGAGCTGGATTCAGCCATATCACCCACTTGGCCAACTAACACTTGTGTGCCATCAATATCGAGCAAAGGCAAATAAGGGGTAAAGTCATGCTTAACGGGAATGGTATTAATGATTAAATCAAATTTATTTGCATGGGCATCCATGGCTTTTTGATCTTTAGAGATAAGTAAACCTTCAGCGCCATATTCAAGTGCTTGCTGTTTTTTGTCATCTGATCGACTAATAGCCGTCACATGCGCTCCCATCGCCGCAGCAATTTTAATCGCCATATGGCCCAAGCCTCCTAAACCAATCACGGCAACACGACTACCAGGGCCGACATTCCAGGTGCGAAGCGGTGAATATGTGGTAATACCCGCACATAAAATTGGTGCACATTTAGCAAGATCCAATGATTTTGGTACGTTTAGAACAAACTCTTCGCGCACAACAATGTGTTTCGCGTAGCCACCTTTGGTTGATTCACCAGTAATACGATCTTTCCCTGAATAAGTACCAACCATGCCTTCGCGACAAAATTGCTCTTCGCCTTTATGGCATTGGTCGCATTCAAGACAGCTATCAACCATACAGCCAACTGCAACATTGTCACCAACTTGGTATTTAGTCACTTTGCTGCCAATAGCAGTCACACGGCCTACGATCTCATGGCCTGGTAAAATGGGGTAACGAGTACCGCCCCAGTCGTTATTTACAGTATGGAGATCTGAATGACACACCCCGCAATACAAGATTTCAATCGCAACGTCTTCACCACGTAAATCGCGTCTTTCAAAATAAAATGGTACTAATGGCGTGTTAGCTTCATGTGCCGCGTATCCGATAGTTTTCATCTGCTTTCCCTTCTGTGTTAAAAACTGAGTTTAATTAATTGTCTTAAGCTGCCTACACTGTACTATGTGCTGTTACAGTATAGTCCTAGATCCACACTGTTAAAGTTTATACTCTAGGCTACTAAAAAAAGTTTAATACAGACTTAATAGAGTTAGAGAAAATATGCGCGGTATGGGTAAACAAGAAGCAATAAAACATCATGATGCCATGAACTTAAAACAAAGTGTTAAAACGTTATGGCCATATTTAATGGTGTTCAAAGCGCGAGTCTTGTTAGCTGTGCTTGCATTGATTGCTGCAAAAGGCGCAACCTTGCTGATGCCATGGGCGCTAAAAGAAATCATTGATGCTGTTGATGGTAATCTACAAACCGTTCTCATGGTCCCCGTAACACTTTTACTGCTTTATGGCGGATTACGCTTTGCTGGGGTGTTTTTTGGCGAAGTACGCGATGCCTTATTTGGCCGTGTCACAGAGCACGCCATGCGGCATATTGGTCTTAAAGTATTTAAGCATTTACATGCACTTGAGCTGAGTTTTCATTTAAATAGACAAACTGGCGGGATTAGCCGTGATATTGAACGCGGAACGCAAGGCCTAAGCTTTTTAATGCGCTTTTTAATGTTTAATATTATCCCTACGCTATTAGAGATCTTAATTGTCGCGATTATATTCGCCACGCTTTTTTCTCCTTGGTTTGCGCTTGTCACCCTCATCGCGGTGATTATTTATATTGCCTTCACGGTCACCATTACTCAATGGCGCAATCGATTCATTCGTGAGGCAAACCAAGCTGATAACAACAGCAATAGTCGAGCAATCGACAGTTTGCTCAACTACGAAACCGTTAAATATTTTAATAATGAAACCCACGAAGCCAACAGTTATGACGCTTTTTTAGCTACTTGGGAACACGCACGATTGAAAAACCGCTTATCTTTATTAGCACTTAACTCAGGCCAAGCCTTGATCATTGCCGCAGCGATCACCGCATTAATGTGGTTAGGCACAGCAGATGTCGTAACAGGTGAGTTAAGCATCGGTGAATTGGTTATGATCAATGCCTACATGATCCAGCTTTTCTTACCACTCAATTTTTTAGGCTTTGTATATCGAGAAATTCGCCGTGCCCTAACAGATCTTGAAAACATGCTCGGGCTATTAACCACAAAGCCACGGATCACAGATAAAGAAAATGCCCAGCCGCTTGCTATACAGCAAGGGAATATAGAGTTTAACAACGTTAATTTTAGCTACCACAGCTCTCGGGCTATTCTCAAGCAACTGAGTTTTACCATTAACGCCGGGAGCAAAGTCGCGGTGGTCGGTGCCAGTGGCGCAGGTAAAAGTACCCTTGCCCGCGTGTTATATCGTTTTTATGATATTGACAGTGGCAGTATTTGTATTGATGGCCAAGACGTGCGCGACATCACGCTACACAGCTTACGCCAAGCAATTGCCATCGTCCCACAAGACACCGTACTTTTTAATACTAGCATACGAGAAAATATCGCTTATGGTCGCTCTGGTGCCAGTGATGAAGAAATCGATAAAGCGATTAAGATGGCTCACTTAACTAAATTTATAAATAGCCTTGAGAAAGGCGATCAAACCCTTGTTGGCGAACGTGGCTTAAAAGTCTCTGGGGGTGAGAAACAACGTATCGCCATCGCGCGTGCCATTTTGAAGAAGTCACCAATCTTAATTTTTGACGAAGCAACCTCTGCGCTGGACTCTCATGCAGAACAAGCAATATTAAACGCCATGCGAGAAGTAGCCGCAAATCATACAAGTTTAGTGATTGCACACCGCTTATCAACAATAACCGATGCTGACAAAATCTTGGTTATGCAAGCAGGTCAACTCGTTGAACAAGGCAATCATCAACAACTGCTTGCTTTACAAGGTGAATATGCGCGGATGTGGCAATTACAGCAAATGCAGTCAAACAATTGCTAAGTACCGCTGACTCAGTTAGTTTATTTATTAACACGGCTTTATCGGGTGATTAAGTTATTCACCTCAAAAGTTTGTCTCGCTTTCGGTTATCTATAACAATCAAAAGCTAGGTTATAAAAATCTATGATAAAAATAACATTCAGGGTAATCCAATGAAAAAAACACTTATTGCAGCCACACTCGCTGCCACATTTTTAGCAGGCTGTTCTAAGCCTGAAACAACCGAAACCTCAGCCCCAAAAACAGCCGTTGAAACAACTACAGCCGCTGAACAACCAGAATTAGGTAGCTTTGGTGTAGATTTAACGGCGCGTAACGAAGCAATTAAACCTGGCGATGATTTTTTTATGTATGCCAGTGGCACATGGTATGACAACTACGTAATGCCTGCGGACAAAACACGCTATGGTGCTTTTTCTGGGTTAGCAGAGCGCAGTGAAGAGCGTGTTAAAGAAATCATTGAAGAAATAGCGGCACGTGATGATTTAAATGCTGAAGAGCAGCTAATCGCTGACTTTTACAACGCTTATATGGATACCGAAACACTTAATAAATTAGGTATCACACCTATTAAACCATTGTTGACTGAAATCAATGACGTATCATCAACGGATGATCTTACTAAGCTGTTTGGTCAAGCGTGGCTGAGTGGTGTTAACTCTCCTATTGGCGGTGGCATGTGGTTTAACCGTCTTGATCCAAATAAATATGAAATGTCACTGGGCGCTGGCGGTTTAGGCTTACCAGATCGCTCTTACTACTTAGAAGATTCTGAGCGTTTTGAAAAAACCCGTAGCGCATATGTTGCACACATTGCACAAATGCTTGAATTAGCCGGTGTCGATAATACCACCGAACGTGCACAGGCGATCTTAGCCCTTGAAACTAAAATTGCAGAAGGTCATTGGCCACGTGAAAAACGCCGTAACCGCGACCTAACATTAAACCAAGTTAAGCGCAGTGAGCTGAGCGAAGCATACCCAGACTTTAATTGGGATCTGTACTTTGCGCAAACAGGTTATCAAGTGCCGCAGTTGAATGTGTCACAACCAGAGCCTATAAAAGCCATGATTGAACTTATCAATCAACAAGACCTAGCAGTATGGAAAGACTACTTAACCTATCACGCACTCAGTGGTAACGCAGAGTTACTTTCTGAAGAAGTATTCAATACTAATTTTGCGTTTTACGGTAAAGAACTTAACGGACAACAAGAGCCACGTCCTCGCTGGAAACGTGCTATTAGCCAAATGTCAGGTACCAACTCGTTAGGCTTTGCTATCGGTAAAGTGTATGTCGCACGTTACTTCCCAGAATCATCAAAACAGCAAATGTCCGAATTGGTTGAAAACCTACGTACAGCACTCGGTGAGCGTATTGATAACCTAGACTGGATGGGCGCAGAAACAAAAGTAAATGCGCGTGCTAAATTGGCCGCATTTGTGCCAAAAATCGGCTATCCAGATGTATGGCAATCATTTGACGGCTTAACAATTAGCGACAACGATTTAATGGGCAATATAAAAAACACCCGTGAGTTTTTCCAAGCAGACAGTGTTGCCAAAGAGCTTGAAAAAACGGATCGTAACCGTTGGGGTATGACACCACAACGCGTGAATGCGTACTACAATAGCTCATTTAACGAAATTGTGTTCCCTGCTGCTATCCTGCAACCACCATTTTTCGATCCAAATGCCGATCCAGCTGTTAACTATGGTGGCATAGGTGCTGTTATTGGTCATGAAATGGGTCATGGTTTTGATGATCAGGGCTCTAAATCAGATGCAAACGGTGTGCAACGCAACTGGTGGACTGACTCAGATCGTGCTGCATTTGAGGCCAAAGCCGATCAGCTCGCAGCCCAGTATAGCCAGTACGAGCCAATCCCAGGTAACTTCGTCAATGGCCGTAACAGCTTAGGTGAAAATATTGGTGATGTGGGCGGCCTAGCAATGGCATATCACGCTTATAAACTGAGCTTAAATGGTAAAGAAGCACCTGTAATTGATGGCCTAACAGGCGATCAGCGGTTCTTTTTAGCGTGGGCACAAGTATGGAAAGAAAAACGCACAGAGCAAAGTATGTTAAACCAACTACGTGGTGGTACACATGCGCCAGGTCGCTTTAGAGCACAAGCCCCTCGTAACCATGATGCATGGTATAAAGCATTTGATGTAAAACCAGGTGATAAGCTTTACTTGCCTGAAGAAGAGCGTGTGCGTATTTGGTAAGCACAACTTAACCTTTAATTAGCCCGCGCACGCGGGCTATATTGTTTTTATTTAAACAACCAGCACAGCAAAACCTTCTCTACTATTTACACACTTTAAATCAGACTAGCCCTGCCCCGCATTTACCTTTAGAATACGAGCCTACAAAATTTACACTTTTAAAATATATTTAAGGCGAAACGCAGATGGGAAGAGCTTACCAAAACAAAAAAGATTCAATGGCTAAAACTGCGGGTGCTAAAACTAAAGTTTACTCAAAGTACGGTAAAGAAATTTATATTTGTGCCAAAAACGGTGGTGTTGATCCAGATGGCAATCTCGCACTACGTCGTTTAATCGAAAGAGCTAAAAAAGACCAAGTTCCCGCTCACGTTATTGAGCGCGCTATCGACAAAGCCAAAGGCGGCGGTGGCGAAGATTACTCAGCGACTCGCTACGAAGGTTACGGACCGGGTAACTGCATGATCATCGTAGATTGCTTAACTGATAACAACAAACGCACCTTTGCTGATGTGCGTGTATGTTTTACCAAAGCAAATGCTAAAATTGGCGCACAAAATTCGGTATCGCACTTATTTGATCATCTTGCGATTTTTGTTTTTGACGGTGATGACGACGAAACCGTGCTTGAAGCACTGATGATGGCGGATGTTGATGTCACTGATGTAGAAGTAGAAGACGGTAAAGTGACCGTTTTTGCTCCACATACTGAATATAACAACGCTCGTACTGCGCTAGAAGAAATGGGTATTAGTGAATTCCACGAAGACTTAATCGCATTCGTACCCCAAGTAGAAGCACCACTTGAAGGTGAAGATGTAGAAGTAATGGAACGCTTTTTAGCGATGCTTGAAGATTGTGACGACGTACAAAACGTCTATCACAATGCACAATTTTAATTCCATACAATAAAGTGATCATCAAGGCCATTAGATTGGCCTTTTTTATTTACTGAATATTAAACGACCTAAATAAATGGATTTGTATTTTGAATACCCTTGAACAGCTTCGCAGTGGTCAATTAGTTGGCGCTAAACGTTTGCAACTGGTTGCAGAATTAACGACGTTCCCCGACGAAATATTTACCCTAGCAGAGACTCTTGAAGTACTCGATTTATCAAACAATAAACTCACTGATTTACCCGCTCAGTTTGCCTGTTTAACCAAATTAAAACGGGTATTTTTATCATTCAACCAGTTTCAGCATATTCCCCCAGTACTAGCAAAATGCCCAGCCCTGATCATGATCGCGTTTAAAGGTAATCAGATCAGCGAATTTGCAGAGCATAGCTTGCCACTTACAACTCAATGGTTAATTTTAACTGACAATAAGCTTCAACAATTGCCTGAGTCTTTTGGTGAACTTACTCAACTACGTAAACTCGCTCTAGCTGGTAATCAGTTAACAACTCTGCCCCACAGCATGCAGCAGTGTCAGCAACTAGAACTCGTTCGCTTATCAGCAAATAACTTAACCCAAATTGATGACTGGCTGTTCGAACTCCCCGCGCTTACTTGGCTGGCGTTTGCCGGAAACAACTTTAATAAATCGCAATCACTACAACATGGGGCAATAAAGCAAGCAACGCTTAATGAGTTTGAACTCATAAGCCAAATTGGTGAAGGCGCATCGGGAATAATACACTTAGCAGATTGGCAGCAACATAAAGTAGCCGTTAAGCTATTTAAAGGAGCGATTACCAGTGATGGTTATCCATTAGATGAAGTAAACTGTTGCTTACAAGCTGGCGAGCACCCAAATCTTATCAAAGTGCTTGCATATATCGATAACCCAGAACAACTAGGGCTGGTGATGGAGCTTATTAACCAAGATTACCAAAATCTTGGCTTACCGCCGTCACTTGAAACCTGCACTCGCGATACCTTTGCCGAACACACACAGTTCACCGCTGAAGCCATTAAACATATTGCAAAGCAGATGCTCAGCACCCTTGTCCACTTACATGCGAATAATGTCAGTCATGGTGATGTGTACGCTCACAACACTATGATAGATGCCCAGTACACTGTTTTATTTGGTGACTTTGGCGCAGCAACAAACTTGAACTCACTCACTGACTATCAGCGTTCACAAATGGAGTTGATAGAAGTAAGAGCTATAGGTTGTTTAATTGCTGATTTACTTACCCTATGCAAAGAATCTACCTCAGAAACGTATAAACTACAGCAAATTGCAGCGCAATCTATGAGTTTAGTAATGTCAGAGCGCCCTCGCTTAGCAACTTTGAACGTTAAGCTATAAAACGTAAAAAAGCCGCGATATTCGCGGCTTTGTTGGATAAAGCTAAACTTTTATAGGGTCAATTATAAATACTGACCGAGTGTTTTAACTTGGTCTAACATGCGGTTTGAGAAACCCCATTCGTTATCATACCAAGCCATCACTTTAACTAATTTACCTTCAGCTTTAGTTTGCGTAGCATCAAAGATTGACGACGCTGGGTTATGATTAAAATCAATAGAAACAAGCGGAAGCTCATTGTACTCTAAGATCTCTTTCATTGAACCTTCAGCTGCGGCTTTCATTACTTCATTTATTTCAGCTGCTGTTGTGTCACGTTTAGTAATAAACGTAAAATCAACTAACGATACGTTAATTGTTGGAACGCGTACTGACATCCCGTCAAGCTTACCCGCAAGCTCAGGTAATACTAAGCCAACCGCTTTGGCTGCGCCTGTTTTAGTTGGGATCATAGACTGCGTAGCACTACGTGCACGGTATAGATCTGGGTGGTATACATCTGACAGGTTTTGGTCATTTGTATAAGCATGAATGGTTGTCATGCTGCCTTGCTCAATACCAACTGTATCATTAATTGCTTTTGCAATAGGTGCTAAACAGTTTGTAGTACATGATGCGTTAGAAATAATGTTGCTGTCGGCATTAAGTACATCATCATTTACACCATGAACTACGGTTGCATCTAAGTCGGTACCAGGTGCTGATACAATCACTTTTTTCGCACCCGCAGTAATGTGTTTTGCAGCATCTTCACGTTTTGTGAAAAAGCCCGTACATTCTAATACGATATCTACGTTTAACTCTTTCCATGGCAAGTTTGCAGGGTCACGCTCTTGCGTAAGAGTAATTACGTCATCACCGATAAGCATAGTGTTATCAGCAAGTGTTACTTTTTGCGAAAATTGACCATGCACAGAATCAAATTGAGTAAGGTGTGCATTTACATTCGCTGGCGCTAAGTCATTAATCGCAACGATTTTAATTTCATTGTTTTGCGCTGACTCATAAAGTGCACGTAATACGTTGCGACCGATACGGCCATAGCCATTAATTGCTACATTAATCATTTAAAAAACTCCCCTTTAATTATTTAATTTCACTTGCTTGGCGAGCAAGCGCTTCAATGGCTTGCCAGTCTTTGTTTTCAATAAGTTGTTTATCAAGCATCCAAGTACCACCGACACAAATCACATTGCTAAGCGCTAAGTAGCTCGGTGCAGTTGCTAAACTAATACCACCTGTTGGGCAAAACGTAACATGAGGTAATGGGCCACCAATTGATTTAAGCATTGCAGTACCGCCTGCAGCTTCTGCTGGAAAGAACTTTAAAAACTTAAAACCATGGCTTGCTAACTTCATCACTTCGCTCGGCGTTGCGGCACCTGGTAGAAATGGAATATCACTGTCTTTAGCTAGCGCTAAAAGCTCATCATTTACGCCCGGGCTGACCATAAAGTCAGCGCCTGCGGCAACCGATGCTTCAAAGCTTGCTTTATCAACCACTGTACCTGTGCCCACATACGCTTCTGGTACTTCCGCTTTCATCAGCTTGACCGCTTCTGCAGCAATGGGTGTACGTAATGTGATCTCAAGCGCTTTTAAGCCCCCGTTATAAAGTGCTCTAGCAAGTGGTGCTGCATCTTCTAATTTTTCAATCACCACTACTGGCACCACAGGTGCCGATGCTAAGATTTTTTCTATGCTCATTGTATGTCCTCATTACCCTGTGAATGGCTAATTATTATTCTATTCCAAACGCACTTGCGCCTAAATCTGCGCTACTAACAATGTTTCTAAATCCTGTAAACAACTCACGTCCAGTACCAAAGGTTAAACTTGGGACGCTCAGCTGTAATTCACGTTTTGCAAGCTCTTCATCGCTTACGTGTAGTTTTAAAATTCCCGCTGGTGCATCAAGTGTAACTAAATCACCTTCGTGAATTTTTGCGATAATGCCACCTTCAACGGCCTCTGGCGCTAAGTGAATTGCAGCAGGTACTTTACCTGATGCGCCAGACATACGGCCATCAGTCACAATTGCAACTTTAAAACCTTGATCTTGCAAGGTTGCCATAACTGGCGTTAATTTATGCAGCTCTGGCATGCCCTTCGCTTTCGGGCCTTGCTCTTTAAGTACAGCAATAAAGTCTTGGTTTAATTCACCGCGTGTATACGCTTCTTGTAGTGCACTTTGTGAACTAAATACTTTTGCCGGTGCTGATACTACTTGGTGCTCAATTGCAACTGCTGACACTTTAATAACAGCTTTACCTAAGTTACCTGTAAGTAGCTGTAAACCACCTTGTTTACTGAATGGGTTATCTACTGGACGCAGTACTTCTTCATCTAATGACTTTTCAGGACATGGCACCCATTTCACTTTGCTTGGACCATTTGAATCAGTCATGATCAAATTATTATCCGTGTCTAAACGTGGCTCTTGGGTGTATGCTTCAAGGCCTTCACCCACAATAGTTTTAACGTCATTATGCAAGAAACCAGCACCAACAAGTTGCTTCATTAAGAAACCCATACCACCGGCAGCTTGGAAATGATTCACATCAGCTGAGCCATTTGGATAAATACGCGTCAGTAGTGGCACAACTTCTGATAAATCCGACATATCTTTCCATGTCAGCTCAATACCCGCCGCTTTAGCGATAGCAACCAAGTGAATAGCATGGTTTGTAGAGCCGCCTGTAGATAATAAACCGACCAAACCATTAATTATGGTTTTTTCAGTTACAACGTCAGCTAAACAATTCGCATCTTTTGTTTGAATAAGTTGCTTAAGCATGGTTTCTACCGCATTACCCGTTAGACCATCGCGTAATTCTGTATATGGATTGATAAACGAGCTACCTGGAAGGTGTAAGCCCATAATTTCCATTAACATTTGGTTTGAGTTAGCAGTTCCATAAAAAGTACATGTACCAGCACTGTGGTAAGACGCACTTTCAGCTTCTAACAATTCATCACGGCTTACTAAACCTTGTGCGAACTTTTGACGAATACGGGCTTTTTCTTTGTTAGGGATACCTGATTGCATCGGACCTGCTGGTAAAAACGCAACCGGTAGATGGCCAAATGATAAAGCGCCAATTAATAGGCCAGGGACAATTTTGTCACACACACCTAAGCAAAAAACACCATCAAATACATCGTGTGATAACGAAATTGCAGTAGACATAGCAATAACATCACGAGAAAAAAGTGATAATTCCATGCCATCACGGCCCTGAGTAACACCATCACACATCGCTGGCACACCACCAGCTACTTGTGCTGTTGCATCATATTTAGTGGCAAGGTCTTTAATTAAATCTGGATAATCTTTGTAAGGGACATGCGCAGAAAGCATATCATTGTATGAATTGATAATAGCTAGGTTAGGCTGTTCATCAGCCTTTAAACGTGCTTTATCATCACTGCTACAAGCAGCCATTACGTGAGCAATATTACCGCAACCTAAACCAGAACGAACTCTTGTTTGTTTTTTTGCATGATTCATGCGTTCTAAATAGGCTTGGCGAGTAGCTTTACTGCGTTCGATAACGCGTTCGGTGACTTCTTGAATACGAGGATGCAACATAAAATTCGACTCATCTCTATGGTTAGAGGATAAAGGCTCAGTAGCAAGCACATACTCCACGAATGAACTTGCACTGAGCATCTTTGATTTACCCGTTCAAAGGTATACGTTGTCAAGTTGTCTCTCACAATCAACCTGACACCGGTGTCACTGTATTAACGCACGACTGTGACACCGGTGTCAACCTTATCTTATAAATTTAGTTTAATTATTTTAAATGACCAAATAATGACCACCACTATTTTTTTACTCAGTGCACGATTTTTGTTCGCTATTTTTTTAAAAAAGCTTTAACAACCCACCTAGTATTAAACTAGTTCGTTAATATTAAAAGGTTTTACTTTCTTCTAGTACAAAGTAGCAGTGAATAAAATTGTTATACTCTTCGTGTTAAGTTACTGACCATTTAGCTCGCTAGAATGGTTAAATATTTAAGTCGATTGGTATATCTGTTTAGTCAAAAAATTTATGCCGCTAAGCAGAGCATACTAGGCTCAATAATGAATTAACCAAGAAATTTTTTGCTGGGGCAAACTTAACATTAAAAACAGCTAAAAAAATGCCCGAGTAAGCGTCACTCAAACTCGGGCAACTGTGAAAATTGCTTCATTTACATATTTAAGGCTTTATTTGTGCGGTGGATTCACGGGTGATCAAACGCGCTTCTAGCGTCACTTGATAGGGCTGCTCTTGCGGTTCACTAATGTGCTCAATTAGTTTATTAACCGCTTGCTGAGTCATTTCTTCTACAGGTTGTGCAATAGTTGTCAGCCCAGGCCAAATATGGCGTGCAATTGGGGCATTATCAAAACCTGCTATCGAAATATCATCCGGTACTTTTAACTGCCGTTGTGTTGCCAATTTTAATACGGCAGCGGCCATGTAATCATTTGATGCAAATACTGCCGTTGGTCTTGGTGTTAGATCTAAGATACTGCGTGCACTGTCTACACCTGAGTGATAACTAAAGTTACCTTCTTCAACCAAACGTTCATTAAATTCAATGCCATGGGTACTTAAAGCACGGCGATAACCTTTAAAACGCTGCTCTGTAGCACTGTGATCAGGGTGACCTTTAATAAACGCGATCGCCTTATGACCTAAGTTAATTAAGTGCTCGGTGATCTCAAAAGCCCCTTGCTCATCATTACTACGCACTGAAATCGACTCATCTTCAAGTACAGCAGACGCTACACGGGCATAAGGAATTTTTTTGCTTTTTAGAAAATCAACCAACACCTTAAAATCTGAAAACGGCGGGGTTAATACCAAACCATCAAGGCGAGAAGATTGCAGTAAATGTTCTATATTACTGATCAACGCATCACCACGTAGATCACATGGGTGGATCAACAAGTTATAGTTGTTTTCTTGGCACGCAGCCAGTGCACCTGTTTGCACCCGAGTGATATAACTTTTACTCGGGTTATCGTAAATACAGCCAATTATAAAACTACGATTTTGTGCTAAACCGCGAGCAATAGGGTTAGGAGTATAATCGAGCTCTTTAAACACTTTGAGCACTTTTTCGCGAGTTGCATCACTTACATTGGGTTCATTATTTAAAACACGCGATACGGTTTTTTTAGACACCCCAGCATAGCTTGCAACACTATTTATAGTAACTTTCTTCATCCAACCTTCCCAATAACATCCCCTACAGCGATGTTTTATGACTGCCCATTAACGTGCAAGCAAGCCGCAGCACCAATAAGTGGAATATTATCTTGTATAACAAGCGTTACGGGTATTTGGCTCACATATTGCGACATGATCCCTTTAGCGTTAAAACGCTCAACAAAGCGGCTTGCAAGTAAACGATCTTGCATGCGCGGTAAAATACCGCCACCAATATACACACCACCTAGCGCACCAAAGGCAACAGCAAGGTCCCCTGCTACGCTTCCTATCCAATCACAAAATTGGTTTAAGGTCGCATCACAAATACTGCATTCGCCATTATTAGCTAATTCGCTAATTTGTGCAGCCGTTAAATTTTGTGCTTCAACACCATTTACAGCAGCCATTGCTTGATATAAATGGACAATACCAGGGCCTGAAAACACAGTTTCCACCGATACATGGGGTAACTGTTTACGTAATTGCGCGATCAACTGAGTATCGAGTTCATTTACTGAAGCAAGCGTCATATGCCCTGCTTCGCAACTCAACACTGCGCTTGCCTGCGTTGTACGCACTAAACAAGCCGCACCAAAACCAGTGCCAGGGCCCATTACTGCAATATTCGCATCAGTATCTGCTTGTCCAGCTTTAACTGCAATGTTTTGTTGTGCGTCTAAATACGGCGCTGCATAGGCAAATGCAGCAAAGTCGTTGATCACTTCAAGTTGCGCTAAATCAAATTCAGCTTTAACCTCTGCAACGCTAAAATGCCAACCTAAATTAGTCAAATGTACTTGGCCAGCTTTGATTGGTCCTGCGACGGCTAGACACGCGCGACGAGGCTGAATATTATTAACTTGCGATAAATAATGCTGCAATGCTGCTTGCAATGAGCCAAAATTGGCACTTGGAAAAGTAATATTATGCTCAATAACAAATTGTTTTTTTTCTAAGTTAAAGGCAGTAATTAAAGCAAAACGAGCATTAGTGCCGCCAATGTCGGCCACTAAGATAGGATCGAATTGTGAATTTGGCTTGGAGTTCATCATGTTTTCTCTTTTGTCTAAGCGGTTTAGATACTTAGCTATAACCGAGCTTATTATTGTAATTTCAATGGTCTTGCCATCGTCATGAGATAAACTTTGAGCTATCACCCCAAAGCAGTTACTCTAGTAAAAAAATGCTGCCCAAATAAATGGGCAGCCAATACGTTTTGACAACAAAATGATAAAACGCCGACATTATGACACCGGTGTCAGGTTTGAATCAATAAAAATTTTAGATTACTGATAAATAGCTTGTAAAAATCAACAAATCAACGAAAATGGCACGAGTTATTTGCACTTTATTTACTTAAAGCAGTTAGGTTATCTATGAAAGGTAAAGCTACATCGTTTGACATCGCCCACTACGCAGGGGTATCGCAATCTACTGTTTCGCGCGCTTTGCGTAACAGTCCATTAGTTAATGAAGAAACTCGCAAACGTGTTTTTGAAGTAGCAAAACAACTTAATTACAAAGTTGATAAAAACGCCAGCAATTTACGCACTCAGCAAAGTAGTACTTTAGCTTTATTATTGTTTGAAGATCCCACTGCCGATGAATCACAAATCAACCCGTTCTTTTTGGCTATGCTTGGTAGTATTACTCGCGCATGTGCTACACAAGGGTATGATTTACTAGTTTCTTTTCAATCAACCAGCGCCGATTGGCAAGCAGATTACGAAGACAGCCACCGTGCCGACGGTATTATTTTGCTTGGGTATGGTGATTATGTAGATTACCAAGCCAAATTTAGTAGCCTTATAGAACAAAACACTAAGTTTGTATGTTGGGGAGCAAGTGTAGATAACCGTCCTGATCTCACGGTCAGTTGTGATAATTACGGCGGCGGTAAACTTGCTGCTGCCCATCTATTACGTGCAAATAGAAAAGACTGTGCCTTTATTGGTGATGCATCAGAACATAGTCCTGAGTTTTTTGCTCGTTATCAGGGGTTTAAAGATGAATTTAATCAGCACGGCATTACTCTAAGCGAACGTAAGATGGCTAATGCCATTTCGACTGAAGAATCAGGCTATCATGCTACACGTTCATTAATTGCCAACAACATTCATTTTAATTCATTATTTGCCGCAAGTGATTTAATTGCCATTGGCGCTATACGCGCACTCAAAGAAGCCGGGATCAAAGTACCTGATGACGTTCATGTGGTAGGCTTTGACAACATTGCAGTTGCCAGTTTTACTAATCCACCCTTGACCACAGTGCAACAAGACACAACGCTCGCAGGTCAAATGCTGGTTAATAATTTACTAAAATTAATTCGTGGTGAAATCGTTGAAAACACCCTACTTCCCCCCTCATTGATCATTCGCGGTTCAAGTGTATAACGTAAGAGAGTAACGGTTTTGCGTATACCCTAAGCCTTATGATTAGTCATATTGAGAATAATCATAAGGCCTTAGCAACTCGACTCCATAAACCAATTTGTAGCGCATTCTCTAACGCGCTGTAAATGTAATGCTGTACTCGCCAAGCCCTGCATAGGAAATAACGCAACTGCTATCGGTATCTAAATCGATCACTCCACAGTACGAGCCGGTAATAAATACTTGTCCCGCTTTTATATCGATACCTAACTGTGCGAGGTAGTTTACCGCCCAATAAACTGGTGCTTGTGCAAGACCTGAAGGGTGTTTGCCTGTTCGCGTATTACGGTGTTCATTTTGCTCAATCGTTAACTCAATCTGAGCGGCATCAAAAGCGTATGCTTTATTGATCTCTGGGCCGATGACGATACCTTGGTTAAATAAGCCATCCGCTAACTTTTCGAAATGTGTTGGTTGATAATCATCTGAAAAGCGATTCTGAATCAATTCAAGTGCCATATGGGTTTTAGCTATCGCAGCGTCAACCTGTTCATGACTGTAGTTTTCAGTCGCCAATAAGTCTTGACCAAATACAAATGCGATCTCAGGCTCAACACGCGCTTTATTATTTTGCGTATATAATTCACACGTTTGTGTAAATGCATAAGGTTTACTCAACAGCGGGGCTAAAATAATCGAACCATCATCAAGTGGTAATAAACACTTCCAGCCATACACTTGCTGATCATTAAGTGCGATCATTAATTTCTGTACAGCAAAGCTTTCTTCGCTGTCTTTTAATGCTAAGCCAGCTGGTAAATCTGATTTAGGTAAAGCAGAGTCACGTTGCGCCATTAAATGACGCGCAATTGTTTGTAATTGAGTTGAATTATCCACATTATTCTCGATTTGAGCTTGTACCACAGCACCAAGCAATAAACTATTAGCTATAGTTTATACACGAAACGTAAAAGAGTGTTACACATAATTAAAACACACCTATGACATTTTCTGTTGCCTTATATTTAGAAGCTATAAAAATTTAATACTGCAGGCACTCAGACGGAAAATCTCATCTTATTTACTACGTTTGTCAAAACAGCCACTATAAATTAACTGGCAGAACACACCAATGGCGGCTCCTACAACTAACGCTTTAAAACCACCGAATAAATTGATCAACAGCCAATACCCTTGCTCTGGGCCTAATGAACCTTTTTGCATGATGTCAGCTAACATCATGTAGTTCCAACCTATGTGTAAAATAACAGTTACAATAAATGCACCAAGTACCAGCCAGTAAAATAAAGGCTCTATTGGTTTTTTTCTAGATTTAATATCCATGAAATAAAGTGCTATAAATGGCAGAAGTATCGGAATAGATAAAACCATGGCAGTACCAAAAGCACTGACAATTGTACTCCCAGTAATCACAAAAGCTATCACTACCATCATCATTGCAATTACAACACTACATAAAGCTGTTTTAGTAACAATCAACATAACATTCATCCTTGATTAAACGATACACTTTAAATTTTGCTTAAGGCTTACAACTGCACCAACCTCTCATACAACCCTGATGCGCGACTGACTGATTTACTCATTGCTGCAAGTAATACTTTTTTGTCGGCCACCAGCTCAAAAGTATTTTTGGCGCGGGTAATACCAGTGTAGACCAGTTGGCGGTTTATGCCTGCGGTCGCTTGGTTTGCCGGTGGTAATACCATGGCGGTGTAGTTAAATTCAGAGCCTTGAGATTTGTGTATAGTCATTACATACACTTTATCGTGAGCGGGCAATCGCGCTGGTGAAAACGCTCGTTCATTACCCTGCTCGTCTATAAACACGGCTTTTAGTTGCGCGTTTTCATCGAGCATTAAAATACCGATATCACCATTGAATAATTTTAGCTGGTAGTCGTTTTGCGCAACCATGATCGGCATACCCACATAATGGCGCTGATCAGCATTTAAGGCTATTAAGCCTTGTTGTGCAAGCTGCTTTTCAATACGGTGATTTAAGTTATTTACACCATAATCACCTTCACGCACAGCCGCGAGTAATTGATAGCTGGCAAAGGCTTTATGTACAGCAGCACTTGGTGCATGCTGAGCAATTAAGTACAGATACTCGGCGTATTTATTAGCCGCACTTTGCACGAGCTTATCAAGAGGCTGGCTAACTAAGTCATAATCAAAAATCACGTCTTTAAATACGCCGTTATTTACCTCTTGCTCTACGTAATTGAGTTTACCGCAGTTATTGGTGTTTACCGCTTGCGCTAATTGACCAATACCACTCTTTGCATCAAAGCGATAACTGTGTTGTAAAAATGCAATGCAATCGGCAAGTTTAAAATCACTCGGGTTGTTTTGCAGTTTAGCTTCGCCATTAAAACACAGTTGATTCAGTTCAGCGCAGCGCTCAACAGAATAATGTGGTGTTTGACCAAGCGCTAACCCTTGGCAAAGATCGCTCATTACACTGCCAGTATCTACCGAAGCAAGTTGGTCTTTATCGCCCAATAAAATAAGTCGTGCATGGGCTGGCAATGCTTCAATGAGCTTTGCCATCAAAGATAAATCCACCATGGAGGCTTCGTCGATAATCAACAAATCAACATGCAATGGGTTGGCAGTTGAGTGCCTAAATTTATTAGTAAAGGGCTTAACCCCGAGCAAACGATGAATCGTTTGCGCGCTTTGTGGTATCAAGGTTTTGATATGCTCGGGAATACTGGTGAGTTTGTCTTTTGCGCCCAGTATTGATTCACTCAAGCGTGCGGCGGCTTTTCCGGTTGGTGCCACCAGCTTAATACTCAAAGGAGCATATTGATAAAGTGACTGTAATATTGCTAATAATTTTGTCACTGTCGTGGTTTTACCTGTACCAGGGCCACCCGTGATCACACTAAACCCTTTAGTCGCCGCCATTGCACACGCGACTTTTTGCCAGTCGATGCTATCGGTTTGCTGATCTGGAAAATAATGCGCTAAGAGCTGCGTCAGTGCCTGATTATCAATCTTTACTGTTTGCTGACTCATCTGCAATAAACGCTGTGCAAGGGTATGCTCGTAACCAGCAAGGCGAGAAAAGTAGAGGCGATTATCGAATAACAATAAGGGTTTGTCAGCGCCAACACTGGCATGACTTTGCAAGCAAGTAACAGCCTGTTCGGTGCTAAAGCCATCACAGAATGGGCTTAAGCAATCGGGCACACTTAGCGTCAGTGGGCTAAATTCTGTTTGGCGTAAATTAAATGGATTTTGCCAATCAAGTTCGTTCAGTGTTAAGCAACTATGTTGGCTTTGCTGGGCATTGCTGAGTAATAAAATTAAGTAAAAAACATCATCATGTTGTTGCTCACAGAGTAATTCAGCCAGTTTTATATCTACCATGCGCACACGGTTTTCACTGAGCAAATAATCCAGTAACGGCACTATAACAGGGCTAGTTGGTTGGGGAGTATTCATAACATGGTTCCTTCACTAAACAGGCCATCTAAGATCAGCACTTGCGCTGTGGTGAGCTTTTTAAAATACACGCCTTTGCCCTCACTCATGCCGCGTAAAAAAGTGTAATACACACCCCCTAAATGTTGCTCTATGCTGTAATTAGGAACTCGTTGTTTTAATAATCTATGCAGCGCCACAGTATAAATTAAATATTGTAAATGGTACTGATGACTACTCATTGCTTGCTCTAGTGAATCGTGCTCATAGTCACTCACTTGGCTTCCTAAGTAGTTTGATTTGTAATCTAAAATATAGTACTTATCTTGATAGCAAAATATTAAATCAACAAAGCCTTTCAGCAGGCCTTTTACATCATAAAAGTCCAACCGGCTTTGGTTAAAGTCAAGCTCTTTAATTAATACCGCATTTAACTGCTTAGCTGATAGGTGAGTCAGTGGCAGGTTAAATTCCATCTCCACTAAACATTGCTGTGGGGTTAACACGCCAAGGCTCAAGCCATGCTCATTTAATGGGCAATTAAGAATATTGCGTACCCATTGCTCTGTGGTTGCTTGCCACTGCTCACTAATGTGGTATTTTTTTAAACTACGCTCAACCACAGCCGCTAAATTTTGCTCAGCATTCGTGGGGTGAGTTTCAGGTTGGGTAAAATCGAGTTGTTCAAAAATTTCATGTAAACAACTGCCTGGTTTTGCACCTTTAGGAAAGCTATATGGCGATAAGATTTCATCTTGCTGGGTGGCAAACTCGTCTTTTTCGTGATCTTCATCGCTACGACCCGGCTCTATATGATCAGTGTGCTTTTTAAAACTCAGCGCACTAAAGCTAGTCGCGCGCCAATTCCGCTCAATACGGGTATTAACCTGATTTACAGTGAGTATTTCACTGGTGTCAAGGCTGCTGGAAAATGTTAACACGCCCTGCTCACCCAGTTGTTCTGAGGTAAACTGCTGATATGCCATTGCAGCGTTTTCAGCACAAAAGGTCTGTAAATGCTCACGCCAAACTTGACTACTGGTAATATCTAAACCTGCAAATAATACATGCCCTAACGAGCTACTTTGTATTGCTAAGCGGCTGCTTTGTCCTTGGCCAAGGTTATACATACCAATGGCACAAAAATGCACGGCACGAGTGAGTGCAACATACAATAACCGTAAGTCTTCAGCTAAGCGCTCTTGTTGGGCTTTTTCGAGTGCCTCTTCACTTTTACTTAAATCATAAATCAGTTTGCCATCTTGATGATAAAGCGCGTCTTTGGTTTCACGAAAGCCACTGGCAAACGGCATAAACACCAACGGATACTCAAGTCCTTTTGAGGCATGCATAGTGACAATTTTAACTAAGTTAGCGTCACTTTCTAGGCGTACTTGCACCGCTTCACCATCTTGCTGGCTAACCTTTTGCGCAAACCAACGTAATAGACGCAGCGTGCCTTCAAGCTCAATTTGTTTTTGTTGTAATATTTCAGCTAAATGCCTGAAGTCGGTTAACCAACGTTCAACGTTATAGCCTAAGCCCTGCCACTTAGCACTGAGCTGATTATGGCTAAGTAACTGTTCCATCATCGCCATCGCACCTTGTTTGTGCCAAGTATCACTCAAGGTGGCAAAAAAGGTTAAATACTGTTGCCACTGAGTTTCGTCTTCATGCAAGGCATAAATAGCGGTATAACTGAGGCAAAATAGCGGTCCTGCTAAGACGCCACGCAGTAACGACTCGTCATATTGGCCGTGTAAAGCAGTTAAAAAGTTAAGCAAATGATGGCTTAACTCTTGATTAAATACACTGTCACGAGACAAATAAACGCTGGCAATATGCGCCTCACTCAAGGCTTTTTTCATTATTTGAGCTTCAACACGGTCCCGTACCAAAATACAAATATCAGCAGCAGTAATAGGTGTTGTGCCAATACAAGCACGCTCTTGGCCAGCGTGCTCCAACAAAATGACTATTTTATTAGCAAAATACTGTGCTAACTGTTGCTGGCCAAAGCCTTTACTGGTTGGTTTATTTTTTTCATCTGCATCAGTATCTACAAATACACAAAATTCAAATGCAGTAGCGGGCTTACCATCAAGTAAAAATGATTTATCGGCTTTTTTACCCTTTGCTGCAACTGGACTGAACGGTATGGCATCGTTATAAATAAAGCTATTGCCGTGTTTGGCAAATAGCTGGTTTACGCTTTGGACTATGTCGCTACTGGAGCGAAAGTTTGTGCCTAAGGTAAATTGCTGCTCTTTAACAACCGCTTGTTTTGCGCCGATGTAAGTAAAAATATCCGCGCCTCTAAAACCATAAATGGCCTGTTTTGGGTCGCCAATCATGGCAAGCGTGGTATTCTCTTGGCCATAAATCTTGCTAAAAATGCCGTACTGAATGGGATCCGTATCTTGAAACTCATCAATCATTGCCACCGGAAACAGCTGCGCTATTTTTTGCGCCAAGGTATCGCCTTGCTCGCTGTGCAGCGCACTGTGTAAATTGCTGAGTAAATCATCAGGGGTGATCACACTTTGCTCTTGTTTACGCTTAACAATGGCGGTTTTTACCCAACGTGCGGCATGTTGCACAATAGCAATACCTAAACCTTGGTTCACTACAGATGAAAGTCTTGCGAGTTCATCAAATTCGGCTATCAGCGGGTGAGTAAATAGCGGCTGATTTTTTTTATAATTGCTCGTATCGCTTAAGCTATCGCTACCCCACACTGCAAATGAGTATTTGCTAGTGCCAAACTCAAAAAAAGCTTCATCACCTACACAAAATTCTTCCAGCGCTTGTAAACTGCCTTTACGTGCCGGAGTTTTGGAGCCACTTAGCCCTGAGCTTTTTATGGCAGCAATAAACTCGCTTTCTAAACAGGCTTGTTTAAAGCTGGGGACTTTTGCTAAATATTGCTCGCGGGCTTGCCACACATCTTCTAACTTTATTTGTGGTGTGATCTGCGCATTACCTTTATTTAAAATACTCGCTACGTGTGAGAACAATTGTTCTGGCGCGGCGAACACATTTAATATGGCATCGGTTTTTTCTTTATCTAACGGGTATACAAACGCACGCCAAAAATCTTTAATGGTCTCAAGCAGAATATCCCGCTCATCGAGAATAAACTCTAAATTAAATGCCACACCAGATTCAAACGCATGCTGTTTAAGCATACGTTGACAAAAACCATGTATAGTAAAAATAGCCGCTTCATCCATGGATTTAGCCGCCGCGTCAAGTAAATCAAAAGCGCGGTGTTTATCGTCAATTGCCGCAATTACACCGGTTATCAACTCATCTTCTGGCTCTTGACCAAGCAACGCATCACGGGCGGCAATAATACGGCTTCGCACCCTGTCTTTAATTTCTTGGGTGGCGGCATCGGTAAACGTTACCACCAATATTTGCTCAACACTCAGTGGTACATTGCCTGCGGCAGCGGGGTCGTCGGCTCTCTGCATACCAAGTAAATAACGTAAATATAAGCCCGTTATGGTATAAGTTTTACCAGTACCGGCACTGGCTTCAATCAGGCTTTGTCCCTTCAGTGGCATTGTGAGTGGGTTAAGCGCTTGCATAATCACTCTCCTTAGCGTGAGCAAATAATGGCGCAAGCAATTGCTCGCTCCACTTTATAAATTCGTCTTGGCAATCGGCCAACGACTGCACAGTTAAGCGAATATAAGGATCTTCCCCTTCACCACGGCCTATGTATTGCGGGCTAAATTTACTCATTGCTTTATTTATATCACCACCGCTTTTAATGTATTCATAACCACTAACCGGAAAAAACGCCACCGGTGCTTGTCGTAGCGCTTTATATAAAGCAAACCAGTCGGCGAGTAACGCATCTGCATCGGCTTTACTCAGTGGCGCAAAACTAATTTGTTTATCAAGGCCCAGTAGCAATGTTTCAACATTTTGCTGCATGCTTTGTGCTGCTAAGTGATAAATAAAACCTTTGATCAGATCGTTAGCTTTAATACTGGCACTGCGATAAAACACTTGTTTTTGCATATACACATGGTTTAACCAACCTTCAATTTGAGTCTGCTCAAGGGTTAACTTAACCTCAATTGGCTCACTTATGCCGCCTTTAATATGCTCTTTTACTTGCCCTGCCAATGCGTCAACACGGTGTTGCATACTGTCGTAAATAATGTCGCCCACATTGGCTTGCGGTAAATCGCCGCGTTGGAGTATTTGTGCTGTGCTAAGCGGTTGTTCATTAATATTTGCTTGCAGTATTTCATCAAGGTAAAAGTAACGCTTGAGTGCATCTACACTAAATGGCTCTTCATCTTTGGCCACTTCATTAAATTGCGGTAAGCGCAAGCCTAAACTTTGTTGATAAAAGCTTTCTTGCGCATGGCACACACTGCGAATAAACACATCAAAATCAAGTTGCTCTGGCGCACGAACATCAAGCGCGGTGACAGGCTCTGGCATTATTGGCGCAGCAGGTAGCCAAATTGGGTTGTAACTGTGATTACTTTGCAAAGTGTGATCTGGCTCTGCTTTATAGTAATGGCTATTAAAGGGTTGTAAATGCTGGTGGTTTATTAAACTTTGCGGTAACTTTTTATCGCTTTGTTCAGCGTATTCAAAGCTACGACCAATGTATTCTAATAACTCACTCACCAAGGTTGATGGCATGCGCGGTTGATTGTCAAAACACGATCGGCCTATGTAGCTCATATATAAATTATCGCGAGCACTGAGCAGCGCCTCTAAAAACAAGTAACGATCATCGAGTTTGCGTGATCGGTCACCTTTTTGCTTTTTAGAATACGGCACCAAATCAAAACCAATCGGTTGTACGGTGCGTGGGTAGTCAGCGTCATTAAGGCCAAGCATACACACCACTTTAAAAGGCACAGCACGCATTGGCATTAAGGTGCAAAAATTAACCTGCCCCACTAAAAAACGCTGCCCTACGCCTTTTTCTTGAATACCTTGTTTAACCAAATAACTAACAATGCGCTGCGATACGGCTTGGCTGTAATCGCCATTATCATGATGCTTTTTCAGCTCATCCAACACATTTTGCAGTACTAATAAATCCCAACTATCGTCGCTGTCACTTTCATAAATTTCGCTTAACAAATTAGCCAAAATATCAGCTTTATTAGTCAACGTATCATCGGGGCTTAGTTGCTCTTTAAAGTTTTGTAATACATCAATAAAGTGTACTAGTTTATTAAGCGTATCAAGCGCCATACCTTCCACTTCATCGGCGCTGTAAACCCCTTTGTAAGGGCATTGTTCATCGCGCTGGGCAATGCCAAGCAATAATCGGTTTAAACCATGTTGCCAAGTATTTAGCTCTATAGCGGGTAAATCAAAACTGTGTTTATGCTCAGCGTTAATGCCCCATTTAACACCTACACGTTCCAGCCAATACTGAATTTGTTCGTACTCATGGGCCTCAACACTGAACTTTTCAGCTATTTGGCTCACTTGCAGTAAGTCGAGAATGTCTGACACACCAAAGCGCGAAAACGGCAAATTAGCCAGACTTGCAAACGAGCTAAGCACTGGTTTTTCTTGCTCTATGGCTAAATCAGCCAGCGCGTAAGGAATATTACGGCTACCTTGGGCACCGCCAAACACGGCTTCAATATAGGGGCTATAAGTGCCTACATCTGGCATCATGACAATAATGTCTTTTGGAGTGAGATCTTTATTTTGATGAAACAAATTGAGTAAATAGTCGTGCAGGCGCTCGACTTCTCGAAGTGGGGTATGGCAATCGCTGAGTGTTATACTGGTATCGTCACAACTGACTGGCAATTTACCTTCATCATTAATAAACCACGCTTTATCTTCAGTTAACGATTCACCTTTAAATGCCAACTGATAAATCTCGCTTTGAATTTGGCCAAGTAAAGTGTCGTCAAACTCATCAATAAAGCCATCAACCCAACTGGCGTCTAGCTGAACAAGTTGCTCAAAATAATCACGGCCAAGTTTACCCCACGATGATAACAGTGGATTACCAATAAAATAGTAATCTTGTTCCGGTTTAGATTGCGCCTCTAACAGCGGTTTTATCGCGTATTTAGCGGTGATCTTTGCTGCGGTTTTTTCATCAACTACATCACCCCAGTAATGTTCGCTGGGGTTGAAAAAGAATAAATTAACGTCTGTTTTTCGACTCAAGGCTTCAAACACCTCGAGCTGCGAGTTGGCTATCGCAGAAATACCAAATAAATTGATGCGCTTGGGCAATAAATTCGCGTCCATTGACTCAAGTGCGCTGAGTAATTTTCCTTGCATATTAGCACGATGGAATTGACTCTGGCCGAGCCCTTTACTGTGTTCAACAATACGCCGCCACAGATCAGGCTGCCAAGGCGCTATGCTTATATCTACGTCAGCGAGTTTATCAACACCACTGTCCCAAGTTGCAATCCAGTGCGGCCGATACATTAAGTATTGATCGTACACGTCAGCAATTTTTTCACACAGGGCAAAGGTTTTTTGCCCGTCTGTATCGCCTGCCAAATAAGTTTTTAGTGGCAAATACAGTGGCTCATCAATACAAGCTGGTAAAATGGCAAACAGTTTCCAAGCAAGGTTAGGTTTGTTAAACGCCGACTCTTTAGGCACATTAGGCAATAGCTGTTGATAAAGCTGCCAAATAAAGCTCGAAGGCAGTGGAAAGTCCACCTGCGCAGCAATACCGAGTTGTTCGCTCAAGCCTATTTTAAGCCACTGCGACATACCCGGCGATTGCACTAACACCACTTCTTTATCAAACACACTGGGTAAAGGATATTTATTTAACAGGTAATGAAACTGCGCTTGCAGGGCTTCCATTCGGTTTGATTGAATAATATTGAGCATGGCGACACTGTTCTTGCTTGAGATAAAACCAGTGTAAGATATTTTCAATTACAGGGGTAGCCAAAGTCGTTAATTGGCTTTAATAAATCAGATGCTTAGCTTGAAATATAAACACAGTAAGCTCACAGCTTCATCCATGATGCTATGAGCAGTTTAACAAGCGCCTTGCTTATTTATACGGGCTAATACTTGATAAACTAAATTGACTTTGCATAATGGTTTTGCCATCAATACCTTTAAGCTGCAATGAAATTGCAGGGTCTTCTTGCAGCCAATCAATACTTAAATCACCGTAATTTACCTCATGAGTAAACTGCCCAACGCGGTGCTTATTCGGGCAGACGTCTTTCCATTTTTCCGTCAATCCTGAGCTGGTCATTTCGGTTAATGGGTAATCGAGGTTGGCACTGTATTTTGAAATTTCTCCCCAATGAGTATCACCACTGATTATGATCACCCCATTGACACGGTGTTTTTTGATCAGTGCAAATAAACGTGCACGATCTTCTGGAAAGTTAGCCCATGATTCCCAGCCGGTAAAATCAGGCAGTAGCTGCAAGCTTGAGCTGATCAGTTTGATTGCCGCAGGTTTTTTCAGCTCTTGCTCAAACCATTGCCACTGCGCTTCACCGAGCATTGATGCACCTTTCACATCCGTTGGACTGTAAGGTCCTTGATTGTTTGCTTTGCGCTTAGTGTAATATTCGACTTCGCTAACATGATTAAGCGCATCACGATTCCAGCGTAAATCAGGCATGATCACCTGCACTGTTTGCTTGCCTTTTCCATACATGTACGAAGTATAAATACCATCAGGGCGTGTTCGTCTAATTGATGTTTTTGGCTCTTGGAAGAAATCGAGCATAATGTGTCGTGACTGCTCTTTTTGTGGGTATTCTTTACCTGCATCGTTTTGCCCAAAATCATGGTCATCCCACATGGCGATAATCGGCGTTTGCTCCCTAAGCGCTTTAAAGCCTGGTTTCGCACCCAATTTTTGGTACTTGTCAGCCAGTACTTGCATATCATTGGTGTCGCCGTAAATGTTATCCCCTAAAAAGATAAACAAATCAGCCTTTTCTTTATTAATAGCATCAAAGATAGGAATCGCTTTATCTTGATGACCACAGGAGCCAAACAGGATTTTTTGTGGTGCCGTTATTTTTTCTGCTGCACTTAAAGCGCTAAAACTCACTAATGCACATGATATAAGTGTTGTGGTGATCATTGCTGTTGAAAATAATAGCTTCATTTAAGCACCTCTAAAATTGCGGGTGCCATTTTAGGGTTTATCTTTTTCGGGTCTTCACCTAGTGCTGTTAATACTGTAGCGGCAACTTGCGCTTGTTTTAGCTCTGCTCTAGTTTTAAGCAAACCTGTGGCTTTAATGGTAGGGCCTATTGCAGCAAACCAGATATGATCAGAGCCAATTACTCCTTCAGGAAATGCTTTACGTCCTTGCTCTGATTTTGCTAAAGCCTGCTTAGAGCTGTGATGCTGCCAATCATTTGCGTGACTACCACGGCCATGATCGGTGGTAATGATAAGCGTGGTGTTATTTTTATAACCCTGCGTTGTTTGAATGGTTTGCCATAAGTCTTGAATAAATGCATCATTTTGTTTGGCTGATTTTAAATACTGATCATAATGACCATCGTGCGCAAAATCATCGGTTTCACCTAAACTTATCACCAATAGTTTTGGCTTGTTAGCCAACATATACGCTTTCGCAAAACGGTAAGTAAAGCTATCAAAACGTACATTGTGCCAAGGGCTTGGGATCTCATTTTGCATCGCATTTAAAAGTGCAGCATCGTTTGATAACCCCTCAGCAATTGGCATAAAGCCCGCGTTTACATACACGCCACTGCGTTTATCATTAACAATGAATGGGAATACATCCCAGCTACCAAAGAGTGCCGTTTTGTTTTTATATTCAGGCTGTTGTTCAAGCAGTTCAAGCATCGTCTTATTTGGGTTTAAGCGTTTATCGTTACTATTAATGCCTTCATCAACAAACCCAGTTAAAATTTCATTATAACCTGGATATGAGAAGTACCATGGGTTACTCACCGACATCTTGGAGTTATTATTTCTGTCGCCAATAATCGCTCCTTGTTTTGCCACTGTTTGAGTTATAAAAGGCATTAATAGGTGTTGGCGTGTTTTACTGTCTTCATGCCAAAATTCGGCTTTTAACTCGTCGCTACGTTTGACAAAATCAGGGTTGTTGAGCAAATTAGCATCTGCGCCATTAAATACCTCTTGCCAACGCACGCCATCCAGTGTGACTAACACTACATTTTGCGCTGCTATAGCGAATTGGCTCGTTAGTAACACTATGCCTAACAAATTTAGTTTGATTAGTTTTTTCATTTTTTACCTGTAAAAATCGCAAAAGCCCATCAATGATGGGCTTTGTGTTTACACTATGATTTAAAAGTTAGCAGTAAATGTCAGTGCCGCTGTACGCGGTACGCCAATAAAGTAGGTAGAACCGTTACCGGTGCCACCGGCAAGATATTGTTTATCTGTTACATTCGTCACTGCAAACGCTATATCGATTGATTTAAATGCGCCAGCATTTACTTCAGCGTAGTAGCCTGCATTAAAATCAATCACGGTATAACCATCAACCTCATTGCGAGCACGGGTTTGCTCATCCGTCCATGCACCTAAACGCTCTCCTGTGTATTTAGCTGAAATACCAAAACGGAAATCACCGCTGTAGTAGTCAGTAGAGAGTACAAACATATCGCTTGGCGCATCAATCACATCATCACCCGCTCTAAAGCTTGGTCCAGCACCATCAATGAGCTCACCATTTGCATATGAGCTTGGGTCGTCAGAAGCGTATTCAGAGCTATTGTTAGTGTATGACGTGTAGATATTCCACTCATTAGTTAACATATAGCTTGCTGATAATTCAAAACCTTGTGATTCAATACCACCCACATTAATGTACGAACCATTAGTGCCTATTGTGTAATCAATACCACTGGTATCACTGCCTGGTGCAATAAAAGTGATACGGTTTTCAAACTCAATTGAGTAAGCCGTTGCGGTCAGACTTAAACGATCAGCGTTATAACGCACACCAAAATCAATATTTTCAGCAGTTTCCGGCTCAATATCAGTTAACGTTGAGCTGTCACGCTCAAGTACACCATCTTTAATTGCTGCAAAGTTTTCGCTGTAGCTAGTAAATAACTCGGTGCTACTATTAAGCTGATAAAGCACACCCGCGCTAAATAACACATCTGAGTCGCTATCTACTTTATCTGAGCTGATATCATTAAAGTGGTCGTACTTTTGTAATTCAACTAGGTATTGCTTAGCACCAATATTTAAAGTGAAATCCCCCAGCGCCATCGAGTCTTGTAGGTACCATTTGAACGTATCGGTATCAAAGGTGTTTTTGTACTGTGTCCAATATGGAGTGCTATCAAAATGATGATATACACGGGCATCAATCACTTTATGCCAATCACGGGATTCATCACGCTCAGATTGCTCATACCAAATACCCGCTTCAATATCATGCATACCAAGCGTTAATTGGTAGTTAGCAGTTAAGCCTAAACGGCTTTTATCATAATGGGTATGTCGATACGACATAACAGGCGTGGCATCAGCTGAGTAACAGGCGGGATTTAAGCCTGGGCCAGATTCCCACGGCCAACTTAAACTTTGTGTACAGCCGTCATTTGGCGCAAGAGGGTTACCGTCACTATCTACAAAACCATAGGAGCCTGCATTACTGCCGCCCTCTGTCGTTGGGTTACCATTTTTATCAACTGGAGAAGTTAAATAAGGCGGGATCCAATCACCTCGGCCTGAATTTTTATGGTAATACGGGCTGAATGTGAGCATTGATGAAGGCGAAATAGCATATTCAAATTTTAAGTAACCTAACGTATTTTCACGCAACGTGCCCCAACCTTCTGCAAACATCTGGTCAAAATGCGGGGTGCCTGTCCAGTTCCACGTCAGTTGATCCCAATCTGGCGTTTGTGCAAACTGCTCAAGGCTTACACTGTTGTAGTTGGTCTCGCTAACATCATCATAGGATAAACGCCCTGTCAGGGTTAAAGCATCAAAGTTTGATACAAACTTAACCTCAGCATGTTGGTTATCTTTACCACCATTGCTACCCTCACCTATCCAGCGGCTCGTATCAGTTTGCGAATAGCTTACATACGCTTGTGTATTATCAAAAATGGTGCCTGTTTCATGTTTAAAATAATAGCGTGAGGCATCATGATCACCATTGGTATAAGCAAAAGTGGTGCTTTTATCGAGACTTGGATCTTTACTAACAAAGTTAAATGTACCACCTAACGCCTCTAGTGATGCCGATGCGATGTCTGATGTACCTTGACCTACCTCAACTGTAGCAAGGTTTTCACTGTCGAGGTAACGATTCGCTTTTGCACCACCACCGTAATTTGAGCCACCATTTGGAATACCATCAACCGTCATACCTAGTTGTTGCTGATTACCGTCAATACTAAAACCACGCATAGTGATTGTTGTTGACCAATCATCACCACCAAACGCATCACCTTCGTTAATGCTTATGCCTGGCAAGTTATCAATCACCGCCAAAACACTTGATACCGAGCTTTGCTGCTCAATCATAGATTGTTCAATCACACTGTTAGCGTAACTGGTTGGTTTAGCCACTACAGTGACTTCTTCTATTTCATTATTGGCATAGCTGTTAGTTGAAAAAACCAACGCAATAGCGAGGCTTAAAGTTGATTGTTTTGTCAAAGTACGCATTATTGTCCCATTTGCAATTGTTATTTTGAATGCGGGCACAGTATGGCGGGAGTTTATGACAAAATAGGTCCAGAATATTGAAGGAATAATTAAACAAATATAGAAATTTTATGGCAGTCTTAGCTTTTATTTGCGTTATTACGGGTTTGCGTAAAAGTAATCACTTCATTTCGTAACATGGCAGGAGCATATAACCAGCCTTGTGCGGTGGTGATCCCTAAGCTCTTCACCCACTGCTCTTCTGCGACTGTTTCTATTCCTTCTGCAACAACAGAAAAGCCAAGCTTGGCAAATAACTCTGTTACTTGTTGATAGAGGATCCGACCTGCATCTTGCTGGCATTGCAGTAAAAATTGGCGGTCTAATTTAACGTGTTTCACAGGAAAGTGTGTCAACATAGATAAACTTGAATACCCAGTACCAAAATCATCCAACACAGTTTCGATATTATGCTCACGCAGCTTGTTTATATTCTGTGTCACGATGAGTTGTTGTTCAAGGTAACTGGATTCGACGATTTCAATTTTTACTTGTTCTGCAAATTCAACAAACAGCTGGCATATTTTATCAACCATTGCAGTGTTGGTAAGTACATCAGGATTAACATTAATACTGATATTGGGCTTAAAACCAACATTGCGCCACTGCGTTAAATCACGGGCCGCTTGCTTAATTACCCAGCCATCAATAATATCAGTTTGCTTGTGTAGGATCAGGGTATCTAAAAAATAAGGACCAGAGACACTTCCATCGTTATTATGTAACCGTAGCAAGGCTTCAAAACCACTCACTTGACCTGAGCTTAAATCTATTTGTGGCTGATAATATAAGGCTAGCCTTGCATTTGAAATAGTATTTAGCACAGTAGTCAGCTGAGCACTTGACAAATTCTGTGCTCTTTGTTGTTTAATAAAACGCTGCTCAGAGTTAGCCGCAAAGCCTTCGTTCACATTTAATTGGCTACTTAGTTTATTAAATGCCATTTGGTAATTATTTTTTTCACTGCTTAGCCGCAAAAACGGGTAATAAATACAGGCATTACACAGGATCAAAAACACTTGATATAAAGGCGCGGTTGCATCTGTACCAACCATAGCACCGTTGATAATCGTTGGTGTCATCCAACTAATGGCCACTTCCTGATACCCTATAACCCCACTTGATAGTAAAAAATAACTGACCAAAAAGTTAAAACATGGCACTAAAATAAAAGGCACTAGCAACATCGGGTTTAAAAATACCGGCAATGCAAATAAAATGATTTCACAGAAATTAAATAACGAAAACGGGATTGATATTTTTGCGATACTTTTTTCATGACTGCCATTTGGCAACAGAAACGCAGCGACAATTAAGCCAATAAAACAGCCAGTACCACCAATCAACACAAAGGTGTCGTAAAATGTTTTTGCTGTTAAACCCGGCACAATATCGTGTTGTAAAAACGGCTGCTCAAACATCATTGTATACGCATTATCACCATGTACACCAAAAAACCAAAAGCTGTGGACGATGATCATACGTTTAAATAATTGCATAGCTACACTGCTATCATCACCACTTGGGACAATATAAAGTAGAACCGATTGCACGCTCAATTCAATGAAGGGAACAATTAAATACAGAGCAAAAAACGCCAAGCTAAAAGGCACAATTAAAGATAGTTTTTCTTTTAAAAAGTCACTGAGCAATGGTAACTCGAGCCAGTGTTTAGGAGTCAATTTATACCCCAACATAAGCAAATAGCTGGTTAATGACGGCACTAAAACAGCATATGCCGACGCGCCCGCGCCATTGACAGCAAATTCGCCATTATTAAGCGCTAAAAAATCACTGTGCGTGCAAAACCCTACTAACGCTAGCATACTGCCAACCACTGCACTGTTACCTAAGTTTTTAGACAGGTGAAAGCCTACCGACAGTGCAACCATCAGCGGAAATAATACAGAAATGATATTTGAGCTGTGTTGTATAACGTTATACAAAAAATCGTTGGGAGATAAAAAAGCAAAATTAACAGCAAGGTTTAATACTAAAATGGCCAGTGCTGAACTTACAAAATACGGGATCAATGCAATGAATGCTTCACGTAGGGAAATAATATACCGTGATTGGGCAAACACAGAAAACAGTGTATTGAATTGCTTTTTAACCAACAAAGTAGTTCCAAAAGTTAAGTGCTGTTTTGGAGTATAATTTATTTATCCTAGAATTGTTAATTATTTAAAACAATGCCTTAACCTGCTTGATGCCGCTGTTGCTGCAAGCAAAAAAATACCACCGAGAAGCGGTGGTATTCATATAAATTAAATTTTTTATACCAATCGTGTTAAGTTACTGACCATTTATAGCGACAGGTAAATACAGTGATAACAAGGCATAAATTTTGACATGTAGTTGTTCTCGGCAATTGCTCCTGCATTGCTCTACCTCCTGCATCCATG